>JBBIRG010000072.1:1028-2069 GCA_037441945.1 Bacteroidota bacterium
GCGGGAACCGGAAACGGGCGCGGCATATAAAGGAGTCATGATATGATAATCACGAAAAGCATTGAAATCAGCGGCCGCACGCTGACTCTCGAGACAGGACGCGTAGCGAAACAGGCCGACGGCGCCTGCATCGTCCGCTACGGCGACAGCATGATACTAGCCGCAGTCGTTTCCGCCCGCGAGCCGAAAGAAGACGCGGATTTTTTCCCGTTGTCCGTTGATTACCGGGAAAGCGCTTATTCCGCCGGAAAAATCCCGGGAAGCTTCTTCCGCCGTGAAGGCCGGCCGGGCGAAAAGGAAATTCTTAGCGCCCGCATGATCGACCGCCCTATACGGCCGTTGTTTCCCGAGGGATACCGCAATGAAACCGGAGTCACCATCAACGTCATATCCAGCGATCAGCAGAATAACGCTGATATTCTCGGCGGAATCGGCGCGTCTCTCGCCCTGTCTATCAGCGATATACCCTTTTTAGGACCCATCGCGTCCGTCCGTGTCGGCAGGGTTAACGGCGACTTGATCATCAACCCGACCTTTGAACAGCTCTTGGACAGCGATATGGATATCGTCGTCTCCGGCACGATTGATTCCATCGCCATGGTCGAAGGCGAGGCGAAAGAAATTTCCGAAGACGACATGCTCAACGCGATCCAGCTGGCGCATATTTCCATTAAAACGATCATCGAACTTCAGCTGGAATTTATCCGCGAGATCAATCCGGTAAAACGAACTTTTGAGCCGCCGAAAGAAGACGCCGAACTGAAGGAAAAAATAACCGCCGCCGCAATAAATATCGTTCATCAGTCCAATCGTATCGCCGATAAAACCGAGCGGAAAGCGCGGCTGACTGAATTAAAAACATCATTATGTGAACCGTATCTTGAGACGAACCCCGATATCAAAAAGATCGTAGAAAAAATCGTATCGGATATCCAGTACGACGATATGCGCGCGATGATCCTGGAAGAAAAACGCCGTCTCGACGGCCGTCAGATGACAGAAGTCCGTCCGATCACCTGCGACATCAGCCTGCTTCCGCGC
>JBBIRG010000072.1:2091-9070 GCA_037441945.1 Bacteroidota bacterium
CGCTGTTCACGCGCGGGCAAACTCAGGCTCTCGTCGCCACCACGCTCGGAACGAAAATGGACGAACAGATGATCGACGGCGTGGACGGGGAGATGACCAAGCGGTTTATGTATCATTACAATTTCCCGCCGTATTCAGTCGGTGAATCCCGCGTGCCCCGAGGGCCGGGACGCCGCGAGATCGGCCACGGCAACCTCGCTGAACGCGCCCTGAAAAACCTCCTGCCGGCCGAAGCCCAGTTTCCATATACAATCCGCATCGTCAGCGATGTACTCGAATCAAACGGCTCCAGTTCCATGGCCTCTGTCTGCGGCGGTTCGCTCTCATTGATGGACGCCGGAGTGCCGTTTAAGAAAACCGTCGCCGGAATCGCAATGGGATTGATCATGGAAAACGGCAAATACTCAATACTTAGCGACATCCTAGGCGATGAAGACCATCTCGGCGACATGGACTTCAAAGTTGCCGGCACACGCGACGGAATTACCGCCTGCCAGATGGATATCAAGATCAAAGGCATTTCAGCCGATATCATGCGGGAAGCGCTGGATCAGGCCAAAGCCGGACGTTTTCATATCATCGACGTCATGGAACAAACGATTAAAGAATCCAGACCGGATCTCTCGCCGTTTGCCCCGAGAATAACCACCATCCGTATCAGCGTCGACCAGATTGGTTTAGTCATAGGCCCGGGCGGCAAAACCATCCGCGAAATAATAGAGAAATCGGGCACCAAGATCGATATTGACGACGACGGCACCGTGCTAATCGCATCGGTCAATTCCGAAGGAACCGAAATTGCCGTCGAATGCATACGCAACCTGACAGCCCAGCCTGAAATCGGCAAGACCTACAAAGGAACTGTGAAGAAGATAACCGATTTCGGAGCGTTCGTGGAAATTCTTCCCGGAAAAGAAGGTCTTCTTCATATTTCCGAAATCGATCATAGGCGCGTCAATAAAGTGGACGAATACATGAAGCTCGGCGACGAGGTGGAAGTACTGTTGCAGGAAATCACAACGCGCGACGGCAAAACAAAATTTGAACTGAGCCGCAAAGCCCTTATCAAAAAAGATAAAACGCATGATCATCCGCCGAAAAAGAAACATGAATAAGCGGAATTGCAGATAAACCGGGTGAATCATTGACAGAGGGAAAGGAAATATCCCGCAATGGACATTTCGCCCGCTTTTGAAGACAAATATTTCTATTCGCTCAGACAAACCCTGCTTTCCGGCGGGGGGGTTCTGACAAATTCAGGTTCCAGTAATATATAATAGAAAATGAAAGGCCGGGATGGCTCTTTCGAAAAAACACATTCATCCTTTTAAGCCCGTAAAAAGCAGTTACGGTCATGATGGGCGGGATTCTGAGGAACCTTATTCCAAAATCGTTCTTGATAACGGACTCACGCTGATTTGTCAGCAGATACCTCACATGAAATCACTTTCGATCGGCGTCTGGGTACTGACCGGAAGCCGTTTTGAAACGGCGGAAACCATGGGTTTATGCCATTTTCTCGAACATGCCGTTTTCAAAGGCACAACGCGCCGTAACGCGCTGCAGATAGCCAAAAGCATCGAAGCCGTCGGAGGCAGTCAGAACGCGTTCACCAGCAAGGAACATACCTGCTACTACGCCACCATTCTCAATAATGACCTGCATCTGGCTGTGGACGTCTTGTCCGATCTGGTGATCAATCCGTTGCTCAGGCCCGCGGATATTGAAAAGGAAAAGCAGGTTATCCTCCAGGAAATCAGCGACGCCGAGGATAATCCCGAAGAATTCGTCCAGGACTACATCTATGGCATGTTCTTTCCGGGAAACCCGCTGGGTTACAACATTCTCGGGACCAAACAGACCGTGCAGGGGCTGAGGCTCAAGCAGATACGCGCGTTTCATAAAAAATATTACGTTCCGAAGAACATTATCGTTTCGGTAGCGGGTCACTTCAATGAAAAAGACCTGATCCAGACGGTCAGGCAGAAATTTCGTTTCCGGTATCCGGGTTCCGGCTGCTGTTATTGGCCGGACGGATTTGAAAAAGTCAGAAAGAGAGCGGTTCCCGGGCATAAAAAAACATTCAAGCGTTCGCTGATACAGTCTCATCTATGCATCGGCGTTCCGGTACGCATACCTTATTCGGATCCAAGAAAGATAGACTTACTGGCGCTTAATACGATTCTTGGCGGAGGAATGAGTTCCCGGCTTTTCCAGAAGATCCGCGAACGGTACGGACTGGTGTATTCGATTTACAGCTTCGTGGATTTTTTCCTCGAGACCGGCGTTTTCGGCGTTTATCTTGCGACGGAAAAAAAGAAACTTGAAAAATCTACCGATCTCGTCCTGAACGAATTGTACAACCTGCAGCAGAAACCGATCCGGAAGAATGAACTGGAAATGGCCAAATCCCAGCTCCGCGCGAACCTGCTCATGGGATTGGAAAGCACTTCAACACGGATGATCCGTCTTGCGAAAAATGAGATTTATTACAAAAAAATATTGAATACGAGCGAAATCATTCATTATATTGATTCGATAACGGTCGATGACGCGATGCATGTCTCCGACATGATTACCAGCCGGATCGATGATATGCAAGTGAGCGTTATTTACTGATTTATCCGCGGCTGTTTTTCAGAATATAACCGTGAAAACTTCACGGTTATCCTGTAAAGGAAAGAAGGACAGGGATGAAGTTCTCATTACAGGTTCGCGTCAAGTACGTATCGGATTTATTCAGCGATCTGCCTCTGCCGGAATACATGACGGACGGCAGTTCGGGAATGGATCTGCGGGCGTCGGTTTCGGATCCGGTCGTATTAAAGCCGCTTGAGCGGCACTGCGTACCAACCGGAATCCAGATCAGTATTCCGCATGGGTTCGAAGCTCAGATCAGACCGAGAAGCGGTTTAGCGGCGAAGAACGGCGTTACTGTCCTTAATACGCCCGGAACCGTTGACGCAGATTACAGGGGCGAAATTAAAGTGATTCTTATCAATTTTGGCACGGAAAATTTTATCATTAACCGTGGCGACCGTATCGCCCAGATGATTTTTACTAAAGTTGAAAAAGCTGAATTACGCTTGATATCCGAAATTGATTCAACCGAAAGGGGAGAAGGTGGCTTTGGGCACACGGGAAAATAACTTATTTCCGATACTTGTGTATCACAAAGTGGACACCCGGAAGGAATTCGGCGCCAGCGTCATTCATCCCGATAATTTCAGGGTGCAAATAAAATATCTTTATGATCGGGGATACAAAAGTGTTAATTTGTCTGAAATGGTTTCCCAAAGTGAAATACAAGGGAAGCAGGTAAGTTTTATTTTCGATGATGCTTATGAAAATGTGTTCCATTACGCATATCCAATTCTGCGGGAGCATGGATATACGGCGACAATCGGGATTATCACAGACTTTATCGGAATAACCAATGATTGGGATGTCCAAATCGGAACAAAATACAACCATCTAAATGCGGAGCAGATTGATCAATTACAATCAAACGGCTGGGAGCTCGCTTCACATACATGCTCCCACAAAAATCTCCTTTTTTGCGATAATGCCACTATAAAATATGAAATATCAAACTCAAAAGATGTATTGGAAAGCATGTTCCGGTGCAAAATTAGGCATTTAATTTACCCTTATGGTCGGTATAATAATAATATTGCAACAATAGCAAAGCGATCCGGTTATTCCGGAGCATCAGGATTTTTTAGTAAAAAAGGGATTGATCCTTTGTTTGGTATCAGCCGTAAAGCCGTTTATTCTTTTGACTCAGCTTTTATACTGGAAAATAAAATCCGGCACTCAAATTCAGAGAATCTGAAACAGCGTATTGTCAATTTCTGCAGTTATGGTTCAATGCTGATATCCGGCATAAAATTGAAAACAAAATCTAAGTTACCGGGTTTTAAGAAAAACGATACTTCTCAATCGGTTCTTTTCGGAAAAGTTTTGTAAACTATCCGTTTATTAATCTGATTCGTTACAACGGACCAGTTTGCAATTATTACAAAAGTGTTTAATCAAAAAAGGCAGACGCAAATGGCTGATCCGATCAAGAAACTTTATTATTCCATCAGTGAAGTCAGTGAACTGACCGGACTGAAGCAATACGTCTTACGGTACTGGGAGACGGAATTTGATATTCTGACTCCGTCAAAAAACCGTTCAGGCAACAGGATTTATACCGAAGAAGATATAAGTAAGGTATTGCTTATTAAAAAACTGCTTTATGAGGAAAAATTCACCGTAGACGGAGCGAAAGTGCGCTTGGAGGAATTAACCCGATTGCCGGAATCACAGGAAGAGAATTGCCAGTCCATAATAAAGGATATTCGCGAAGAACTTAATGAAATATTGAACGATTTGAAAATTAACGCATCATAAACCTCTTCAACCAAAGGATTCACTATGAACCGTCGTCATTTTCTGAAAAAAACCGTAAGCGCCGGTCTTCTTGCCGGATCGGCTTATTACCTTGGCGGAAATAAGGCGTTCAGTTCCGCAGTTTCAAATGTTGCAGGGTCAAGTTTCGATCTCGTCGCCATCAAAGGTGGCGAACCGGACGTAATGTTTGACCGGGCGATTCAGTCTTTGGGAGGTATCAGTAAATTTGTAAAGAAAAACCAGACCGTCGTAGTAAAACCGAATATCGGATGGGATGTCATACCCGAACGGGGGGCGAATACCAATCCGAAATTGGTTGGCCGGATCGTGAAGCGATGCCTAGAAGCCGGCGCGAAAAAAGTTTTTGTTTTTGATAATACTTGCGATAACTGGAAAAACTGTTATAAGAACAGCGGCATCGAAAAAGCGGTTGATGACGAAGGAGGAGTTATGACTCCGGGACACAGCGAAAGTTACTATCAAACCGTAAGTATTCCAAACGGGAAAAAACTGAAAACCACAAAGGTGCATGAGCTCATATTGGAATCGGATGTTTTTATCAATGTACCTGTCCTGAAAAGTCACCGTTCGGCCAGGGTTACGATAGCTATGAAGAACCTGATGGGAATTATGTGGGACAGAAGGTGGTGGCACGCTAACGATTTGCATCAGTGTATCGCCGATTTTTGCACATACAGGAAACCGGATCTGAATGTCGTTGACGCATATTTAGTTATGACCCAAAACGGACCACGCGGTATATCCGAGGCGGATGTTATCACAATGAAGTCAATGGTCATTTCCGCAGACATGGTAGCGGCTGACGCTTCGGCAACCAAGCTTTTTGGACTTGATCCTGACGATGTCAATTATATCAAGTACGCCGATGAACTGAAAGTAGGCGTAAAAGACCTGACTAAACTTAATATTGACCGTATCATATTGTAAAATATGAAAATCAATATGTTAAAATTGCTTAGAACAGTCCTAGGCATTCTGTTTTTTCTTTTTCTATTATTTGTTTTTATTGATTTTTCAAATTATATTTCACCTGGCATTATTGGCTTTGCAACCGGTTTACAGTTCATACCATCGCTGTTATCATTTTCAACGACAGTATCCATTGCATCTACTGGATTCATACTGATCCTAATAATAACAATTCTGTTTGGCAGAATTTATTGTTCGGTTATTTGTCCTTTGGGAGTATTTCAGGATATTGTTTTCAGGATACGTAGGTTCTTTACAAAACGAATAAAATTTACTTATTCTAGACCTTTCACCAAAACGAGATATTTGTTAGTATTTCTAACATTTGTGCCCCTTCTTTTTAGCAACCTATTTATTGTAACTTTGTTAGATCCTTTTAGTCTTTTTGGACGGTTTTCAGCGAATATTTTTAGATTCTTTTACTTTCAGATCAACAATTTGTTGAACGAATTATTCAAATCATTTGATTATTATACTTTGTACCATGTTGATTTCAAGACGACTTGTATTGTTGCATTAACTTATTCTATTGTTTTTATTATAGTTTTTACGGTTCTTTCTTACGTGCGTGGCCGCTTATACTGTAATATGATTTGTCCAGTAGGGACTTTCCTGGGACTGTTATCAAAATATGCATTATTTAAATTCAATATAAATCATACATTATGTACAAATTGCGGAGCATGTGAGAGCGTTTGTAAGTCGGAATGCATCAATCCTGCCGATCGGACAATCGATATGACCCGGTGTGTAGTTTGTTATAACTGTATATCATCCTGTTCATTGTCTGGAATTAAATATACAATTTCATCCGTTAATAAAGTTAGCAAAACTAATCAAATTGATCAAGAGCCAGATGAGGGAAGACGCGGTGTTTTAAGTTTGCTGGCCAGTGCGGTTATTGGATTAACCGGATTTCAGGGATGTCAGTCATCATCCGAAAAGCCCGGAAAAAGAACGGGTTTCAATCCTGTTGCAGAACAACCGCCGATTTCACCGCCCGGATCATTAAGTAATAGCCGGTTTACCGGATTGTGCACGGCTTGTCATTTATGTGTTACGCATTGCCCTTCGCAGGTGCTGAAACCTTCCATTAACGAATACGGATGGACTGGAATCATGCAGCCGAAAATGGATTATCATTCAAGTTTTTGCAATTATGAATGCGTCATTTGTTCAGAAATTTGTCCGACCGGGGCGATTTTACCGATAACGAAAAACCAGAAAGCCAGGATTCAATTAGGGAAAGTTCGGTTTATACGCCGAAGCTGTATCGTCTGGGCGGAAGGAACGGAATGCGGCGCCTGTTCCGAGCATTGCCCTACAAAAGCAGTTTACATGGTTCCTTTCCGGGGAAATCTTTATATACCGGAAGTTAATCCTGATATATGTGTCGGTTGCGGCGCTTGCGAATATGCCTGTCCCACGGTGCCGTTTAAGGCAATTTATATTGAAACAAATGTCATTCATCAAACCGCAAAATTACCGGAAAAATCCACGAAATCAGATGAGGCAGATTTAAAAGGAGATTTTCCGTTTTAGATCTTGAAAATATTCTTAACCTGGACAAGCCAGAACCAAAATGGGAAAT
>JBBIRG010000073.1:0-9055 GCA_037441945.1 Bacteroidota bacterium
ATTAACAAATTTATGTTTTAATCACTGTCGTTTTAATTATGAAACTATTAATAATAGAATATCGAATCAGCGGAAAAGTGAACGGCTGAAAATGACCCGTTTAACAGGTATCACTATAGCGCTTATAATGAAATATTTTATCAGAAAATTCGTTTAAAGATTTAATAAACTTTATTTTAAAAATTGAAAATCAATAATGAATCAATCAAAGAAAATCAGCATGGGTAAATGGTTCAACTTCGGAGAAACCGTTGAGGGCTATAACATTCCGGTTTTAAATGAACGTGAAATCCGGGCGGCGGCCGGAATACTGTTTCTGGCAATCTATACATCTATCATGATAATCATTTTCACGGGTAATTTTGTACCCATGAAATACAACATCATAATATTTTTTGTGGATTTTTTAATCCGCGTTTATATCAGTCCGAAATTCTCTCCTTCGTTAATCGTCGGACGGCTGATTGTCAGCCGGCAAAACCCGGAATATGTCGGAGCGGCGCAAAAAAAAGTCGCGTGGACCATAGGCGTAGCCTTGGGATTGGTCATGTTTGCGCTGATGGTTGTCGTGAATTCCTACAGCCAGATTACCGGTATCATTTGTCTCATTTGTTTAATTTTCCTTTTCTTTGAATCGGCGTTCGGCATTTGCCTCGGCTGTTTATTTTACAAATGGTTTAAAAAAGAAAAAGCGCAGTATTGCCCCGGCGAGATTTGTGATGTACAAAAGAGACATGATATTCAGAAAACATCGGGGATACAGTTGCTTGCCATAATGGGATTTTTAGCCATCATTTTCCTTGCGGGATTTCTTTTCAACAATAATTTTAAGGAAAAACCATTCGATTTGTTAGGAATTGATAAAGCCTCACAAGCCGGACAAAAAGGAATACAGAACTAAAAGATGAAATAAAGCAGGTTCTTCCCGAATTATTTTAATATTTAAAAACCGTCCGAAATATTTCGGATGGTTTTTTGGGAAAATTCTTGCGTTTAAATCTTATTGACAGGTACAGGAGCAGTTTTCCGGAGGAAGATTGAATTTTCATTCCTTGCGCATCAATGCCATTTCTTCATTTACACGCTCTCTCAGAAATAGCGCGCCGGATAATCATTTCCTTGCGCAGTTTGATCAAAAATTCATTCAATATCCCAAGGGCGTCTTGGGTCATCCGGGTTACGTTGCCGTATGATGGTGATCGCTATTTTTTGTAAAGAAATTAGATTTTTAATTTTTTCCTCAATGGGCAACTGTGCCTGATAGGAATGAAAGTCCTTTTTATTTTGAAATATTTTTTCAACAACATTTTTGTGGAATTGAAAGAGCTCCGGATTGTGAGTACTCATAATATTTCTTTGTTTATTTCATCAAAACGGTTTTTCAGATTAAATTTTTCCATAATGCCGTTTAATTTGCCGATGGTAAAAACGCGGTTTTGGATAAAAAGCCTCAATCTTTCCTTGTCTTTTTGCCGATAAGTCTGCAGCATAATAGCCATGAGGTATTCAGCGCTTATGACGCGCGTTTTTACTGATCTATAATATTTTATATCAGCGTATTCAACAGCATCATTAATCAATTCATTGTAAACCGGTATAAACTGGACAGGAATTCCCTCAATCATCACCTGTTCCTGGTATGGCATGAATCCTTTTTGTTTTAACCAGTCATAAATCGGCGTTAATGTGATAATTGGAGAGGTTTTGTTTTCAGGCAATAACACAAAGATATCAAGATCAAAGGTTACGACCGGCTCAACGTAAAACAATGAGGCAATTGCTCCGCCGATTGCATATTCGGTAAACAGGTTTTCATTCCGCATTTGATTAATGATGTCTATAGTTTTTTCCATGGCCTCATCCGTCTATTCCTCGCACAGCATCGCTGTTTCTTCTTTTGTGCGATCGCGCATGAACAGCGCGCCGGAGAAGCATTTCTGGGTGCAGATCGAACAGCCGATGCATTTCGAAGGATCGGTGACCGGCGTTAATTTTTTATCGAGTTCGATCGCGAGGTACGGGCAGCGCGCGCAGTTGCCGCAGTGTTCGCACAGGTCTCGGTTTACGTCGGATATTTTCTTGACGGGCGTAAGTTCCATGAATCCGGTGATGGGATCGGGAAGCGCGCAGCCGATCAGTTCATTAACCGATTTGAATCCGCGCGCGGTCATTAAATGACTCAGCCCGGAATGCAGATCATCAATGATGCCGTAACCGTATTTCATCACGATCGTACAGAACTGGACATTTTTCACGCCGAGCGCGAGGAAATTCGCAGCGGCTTTGTAATCCATTGGTCCGCCGTTGCCGGAGATGAACATGTTAAACCGCGCGGCGTTCGCCAGCGTGAGATTGCTGATCGGGATCACGCCTTCGCCGGACATTCCGACGACAATTCCTTCGTCCCAGTTTGATTTTTCGCCTTTGCGGAACGCGAGCGTGGGAAACGTATTCGCCAAAGTCACCCCTGCTTTTTTATTCGGATATTTATTTAATACATCCTGAATGGCTTTCAGGATCGGATAGATCGCAGTCACGGCGGCGGTAAGTTTGAACAGTTTGGGAATATTCGGATCGCTGATCTCCATCACCCAGTCGATGATTTTCGCGGTGAGTTCGTCGTCCTGCGAGACGATGTCGCCTTTGGTGCCGTCCCCGCCCTGCGGACACGACAGGCTGTATTCTACGGCCATTACGCCGGCGTTCTCAAGTTTTTTCGTGTTGGACTGCCAACCGTGTTTGTCCGCCGCATCATCGCCGGTAACGGGTCCGCCGGTTGACACGATTGTAAGCCGGTCCGGAAATTCTTTAACGAGTTTTTCAACCTCTCCGCACACACGGTCCATCGGATGGCCGGAAACGTTGTCGCAGTTAGCGTATGTGTTTGGCGTGAACGCGAACATATATTCGCCGGGAATGTGGATCGGCACGTTATCAAACGTCGTTTTCATCACGCCTCCGGCCCAGCCCGCTTCGTACGCTTTTTTCATCTGTTCATAACCGTCGCTCGGAGGAGCCGCGGACAGTAAAAACGGCGATATGATTTTCCGGCCGAAGAAATCCGTTTCTAAAGAAACCGGAATCAAATTGCGTCCCTGAAGATAAACGCGGCTTTTGGTGTTTTTCGGGATCTTCGGTTTCGGAGTTTTCTGAATCGCGGCTGCGACTTGCGCGGCTGTGTTTTTTCCGGCGGTGACCGCTTCCACCACGGTAGTCGGGCCGTTGACCATGTCGCCTGCATAGAAAATCTGTTTATGATTGATCACTTTCGCCGAAGAACGGCTTCCGACGGCCATGATCACGGTATCGAATAAACGCGTCTGCGGCTCGGTTTTTTTATCGTCCGTCATTTCGCGCGGATGGAATTTTTTGCCTTTCGGGAGGATGACCTTCAGCGTTCGCAGTCCTTTGACCTGCTTGCCTTTATGGAGCAATTCAAGAACGCGCGTCCGGCCTGTGACTTCGATGCCGAAATCGAACAGGACTTTGCGTTCGTGCCCGGTCAGCGGCATTTCCGACGGTTTTTCAAGGCAGATCATCTCAACCGACGCGGCGCCGCTTTTGACCGCGGTCAGCGCGCAGTCGGTCGCGATGGCCCCTCCGCCGATCACGGCGACTTTCTGGTTTTTCACTTTGAACTTTTTGTTGTTCTTCAGGTACTGGTCCCAGGTGACTGCGAGTTGTTCTCCTGGATAATTCAGGCGGAATGGCTGATCTAATCCGGTGGCGACGATGACAGCGCGGTATCCTTCCTTGAGAAGGGACGCGGGATCGTCAACGGTTTTTCCGAAGCTGTATCCGATATCGCCGAGATGCTTCATCCACGCGATATCGCCGGCGAGAACTTCTTTATCGAGACGCGCGTCGGGAATCAGATGGCACATGCCGCCGGCTTTATTATCTTTTTCAAAGATCGTGACGGCATAACCTTTCTGCGCGAGGTAACCCGCGGCCCCTAATCCAGCCGGGCCTCCGCCGATGACGGCGATTTTCATCCCGTTCGGTTCGGCGCGTTTGAATTCGGGCATCACGCCGAGATCTTTCGCTTTCTGTACGATGGTTGCCTGCACCGCGGGAATGTTGACCGGCTGGTCGAAGGTTTTATGCACGCAGGCTTTCATGCAGTGATAATCCGGGCAGACGTAACCGCAGATACCTCCCAGAGGATTGCTGCCCATGATGATCGCGGACGCGCGCCGGTAATCAAAATCAGATCCAACTTTCGCCGCCATGATAAAATCCGCAGGGGAACAATCGGCCGGACAGGCTTCTTTGCACGGCTTTTCCTCGCAAAATTCACAGCGGCTGATTTCCGTTTTCAGCTGCGCATCGGTTAAAAAACCTTCACGGATCGTTTTCATGTTCTTTCCTTTATGCAATTGGATTGTTTTTTTGATCGTCAGGCGGAACCGCTCAGACGGAGCAATGTCGCATGAATGTAATAACTATGAAGGATTTTTACCAATGATTTTTGAAAAAACAATAAAAAATAATACAAATTTATTATTTTATAAAAAACTCTCAAATTTTGAGAAAAATTTCAGCAAATTATTTATTATGTTAATAATAATGCTATATTGTATTAGACGGTATGTAAGTTGATTCATTTTAATGATTATCTTTGAAGGCCCATCCATGCAAAACCTGTTACACGAATTAACCAAACTGCTTTCAGCCGACGAACGGCTTACAACCGAAGGAAAATTGCTGAAAAACAAAGTCATTGAACTGGCGCTCGGAATGGACGCGGGATTAATCAAATTATTATTGAAAAACGCTACAATCAAAAAACATTTCTTTGCCGAAGTGGACGGTGTGTTTGTATTCGATAAAATCAAATTTCAGCGGTTTGTATCCAACAAAGAATTCCTGCCGGACAGTTACACCGCATTTAAAAATAAAATTGGATTAGTCTATGAGAACGGCGATTACTTGTCCGAAAGCCGGGAGGTAGTACTTGCGTGGCCGTATAAAGATTGCGTATTGGAAGGCGGACAGACCAAGGAAGACCAGAAACGGGATGAAATATTCTGGAATGAAACACTCGCGCCGGATGAAATTGACCGCTTGCTCGACCCGAAAGTATTTACCAACTGGAAAAGGTATGATAAAAACGGCGAACATGTTTTAACCGGAAAAGAAAAAATTGATTTTGAAAAAGAAAACTTGGTTATACGCGGCAATAACCTGCTCGCTTTGCATTCATTGTATAAGCAATATGCCGGTAAGGTGAAATTGATTTATATTGATCCGCCGTATAATCCTGATAGTAAATCGAATACTTTTTGTTATAATAATAATTTTAACGAATCGTCATGGCTCACCTTCATGCGCAATCGTCTTTTAATATCAAAAAAACTTTTAAAAAATGACGGCGCAATGATAATCGCAATCGACGATAATCAATTTCTTGAATTGGGATTAATAATAAAAGAAATATTTAAAAATTATGAACTACATTGCATTACAATAATTCATAATCCACGCGGTATTCAGGGAACTAACTTTTCTTATACACATGAATATGCTTTTTTTATAATACCTATTGGGATTAAAACTATTATTGATAGAAATATTTTGGAAGAGGATATTGAGTGGAGTAATTTAAGAAATTGGGGAGGAGAAAGTCTAAGAGAAGATGCTAAAAATTGTTTTTATCCAATTATTATAAATAAATCTACATGTGAAATAGTTGAATTTGGAGATGTGTGTTCTGATGCATATCATCCTAAATCTTCAAATCTTATAAAAAAAGATAATATTTATATTTATCCTATTGATACAAGCGGTGTGGAGAGAAAATGGCGCTATGCAAGACAGTCGGTTGAAGAAATAAAGCATCTTTTAAGAGCAAAGAAAAAAAATAATCATTGGGATATCGAAATAGGTAAAAATTTTGGTGCATATAAAACTGTCTGGATTGATACAAAATATGATGCAAATGAATATGGGACAAAAATAGTCAAATCTCTTGTACCTGATTGTAAATTCGATTTTCCAAAATCTCTTTATAATGTTTATGATTGTTTATATTCAGTAGTAGGTAATGACAAAGAAGCTATTATACTTGACTTTTTTGGTGGCAGTGGAACAACGGCACATGCGGTTTTAGAGTTAAATAAGAACGACGGAGGGAAAAGAAAATTTATTTTGTGTGAGCAAATGCACTATGTCGAAAATGTAACAAATCGGAGAGTCAATCAAGTTATTAAAAACAATAAGCATGATTCATTTATTTACACAGAACTCATGGAATGGAATGAAGCGAATATTTTCCGCATTCAGAAATCCAAAACCGCCGAAGAGCTTTTAAAAATATGGGAAGACATGCAATCGAAAGCCTTCATCAGCTATAAAGTTGACCCGAAAACGATTAATGAAAACATATCTGATTTTAAAGATCTTCCGCTCGACGATCAAAAGAAATTCTTAATCGAAATATTAGATAAAAACCAGCTTTACGTGAATTACAGCGAAATCGAGGATACGGAATATAAGGTATCGGAGAAGGACAAAAAACTGAATCAAATGTTTTATGGGGAGTAAATCCATGAGAAAATTAAAAATATATTTAGATACAACGGTTATTAATTTTTTATTCGCCGATGACGCGCTGGATTACAAGGAAGTCACGGTTCATTTTTTCGATAACTATTTAAATGATTATCACGTTTTTATCTCCGAGATTGTCTATCTTGAAATCAATAAAACCATCCATGAAGAAAAAAAAATACAGCTCCTCAACGCAATCAAAAAATACGGTTTAAAAATATTAAGCCCTCTCACCTCCGAAGTTGAACGGCTCGCGCAGATGTATGTGGACGGCGGAATTATTCCCGCGAATAAATTTGAAGACGCCATGCATATCGCCTACGCTACATACTATGATTTTGATATTTTATTGAGCTGGAATTTTAAACATTTAGCCAATATCCGGAAGCAGGTGCAAATCAACGCTGTTAATAAGCAAGAGGGGTATTTAAAAGAATTAAATCTGTTTAATCCAATGGAGGTCATCTATGAAAAGTAATTATGAAAAATATATGCAGGAAGTATGGGATATGAAAGACCGCGCTTATGAAGATTTTCTTAAAAGCGGCTGTAAAGATTATCTGGAATATATCAAACGGGAACTGCGATCGGTAAAAATAAATTATGAAGAACCGGAACCTGTGAGTATGGCCGTACGCGAAAAGTCTGAAAATGATTGATGAAGTAACAAGAGCATAATATGTCACAAACGCTTGAACAAAAAATTACCGCTTATATTGAATTGGGCAATGCGATCCCGGATGTTCCGGTTTACATCAATGGAAATTTGAATCCATACTTTGAATTACGGCCTTATCAAACCGAGGCATTCGGGCGATTGTTATATTATCTGAATAATTCCAAATTACGTCAGAAACCGGCGCAAATCCTGTTTCACATGGCGACCGGAAGCGGAAAAACGCTCATCATGGCCGGGGCCCTATTGCATCTTTATAAATCGGGCTATAGAAACTTCCTCTTTTTTGTGAACAGTACGAATATTATCAATAAAACGCGGGATAATTTTTTAAATCCGCTTTCACCAAAATACTTATTTACCGAAACCATTTCGTTCGGGGATAAAAAAGTTCACGTCCGGGAAGTCGATAATTTCCAGGCGGGTAACGACGAGGATATTCATATCGTTTTTACAACCATACAGGGATTACATAGCCGTCTGAATACTCCCCGTGAAAACGCTTTAACGTACGATGATTTTACAGACAAAGAAATAGTTCTGATATCCGATGAAGCGCATCACATCAACGTTGATACGAAAAAGGGAAAACTGACCAAAGAACAACAGGATGAAATCGTATCCTGGGAAAGCACCGTGAACAGGATATTTCGTTCCAATAATGAAAATATACTTCTTGAATTTACGGCCACCATTGATTTTTCCAACCCGGATATTCAGGCAAAATATTCTGATAAAATATTGTTCGATTATCCCTTAAAACATTTCAGGATTGACGGCTATTCCAAAGAAGTGCAAATATTACAATCCGATGCGCCGATATTGCAAAGAGCTTTACAGGCTGTGATATTAAGCCATTACCGCCGAAAGATATTTGAGAAATACCGTAAAACGATAAAACCGGTTATTCTTTTTAAATCAAGAACCATCTCCGAAAGCAAATCTTTTTTTGAGGAATTTAATCAGAAAATCAAAACACTCAAGAAATCTGATTTAACGTCTATTCAAAAAAGCGTTAATCCTACGCTCAAAAAATGTTTTGATTATTTTATCGCCAATAATATCAGTATTGATAATCTCATCGATGAGATAAAAAACGATTTCGCCGAAGAAAAATGCATCGAAGTAAACAGTAAAGAAGACAGCGAGGTCAAACAAATAGCCGTAAATACTTTAGAGGACCAACGCAACGAATACCGCGCTGTATTTACCGTAAATATGCTGAATGAAGGATGGGACGTGCTGAATTTATTTGATATTGTCCGGTTATACGATACTCGCGACGCGGATACGAAAACCGGTAAGCCGGGTACGACAACGATTTCAGAAGCTCAGTTAATAGGACGAGGCGCGAGATATTGTCCTTTTCAATTAAATCATACACAACCGAAATTTCAACGAAAATTCGACAAAGATATAGACCATGAAATGCGCGTATGCGAAGAATTGTATTATCACAGCGCGTACAACCCACGTTACATTTTAGAATTAAACAACGCTCTACAAGAGTTAGGTATCAAAGCGAGGGAATCGAAAGAAATTCAATTGGAATTAAAATTAGATTTTAAAGAATCTGAATTCTATAAAAAAGGGGTCGTGTTTCTAAATAATCAGGTAAAACACGATCGAAGTGGTTTATTTGCTTTGCCCAACACAATAACCGAACACCGGTATCAAATTAATCTACAAACAGGATCGGTACAAACCTCAACAATATTTGAATCCGCTGAATCGAAGGCATTATCCAAAAAACCAAAAGATATGAAACTTTCCGATTTTGGAACTCCCATAATCCGGAAATCGATGAATCGCCTTGAGTTTTATCGG
>JBBIRG010000074.1:0-9045 GCA_037441945.1 Bacteroidota bacterium
TCGACCGCAAACCGGCCGTCGCGGGTCAGTTCTATCCGTACCATGCGGATGAATTGCGCGGGGTTCTGCGCCGGCATTTTGAATCCGCGGAGAAAAAAAAGGAAGCCGGGCCCTTGCGCGCTCTGGTCAGTCCGCACGCCGGGTTTGTTTTTTCGGGCGATGTAGCGGCTTCGGCATTCAATCAGATGGACAGCAACGCGGCGTATGACAATATTTTTGTGATCGGTTCAAGCCATCACGTCTCGTTTGACGGCGCTTCGATTTTCCGGCAGGGTCATTTTCTTACGCCGCTGGGTCAGGTTCCCGTGAATATTGTTCTGGCCGATTCCCTGATCGCCTTACATGAAATCTTCACAGACCGCGCGGACGCGCATTCGCGCGAGCATTCGCTCGAAGTCCAGCTTCCTTTTTTACAGTACCGTCTGAAACAGCCGTTTCGCATTGTGCCGGTCGTTATCGGAACGTCCCGGCCGGAGACCTGCAAAAAAATTGCCATGGCGCTGAAACCCTACCTGAATTCCAAAAACCTGTTCGTCATCAGCACCGATTTCTCGCATTACCCGTCTTACGGCGACGCCAACGTTTCTGACCGGAGGACAGCCGACGCCATCCTCTCGAATGCGCCGGACAGTCTCGTTCTTGCGCTCAACCGTCAGGCGGAGAAGCCCGTCAAAGGACTAGCCACAGGCCTCTGCGGATGGTCCAGCGTTCTGACGCTGATGTACATGACGCAGAGTGAACCGTTCGAATACCATACCGTTCAGTATAAAAACTCCGGCGATACCCCTTACGGCGATAAGGACCGTGTGGTGGGCTATTACGCCATGACTGTTAACGTGAAGGAGAAAAAAGCCATGAGTGAATTCATTCTGACCGAAAAGGATAAAAAAGATCTCCTGAAGATCGCGCGATTGACTATCGAATCGTACTTAAAAAATAATGCCATACCGGATCTGGATCTGTCGGCGTATTCCGATCAGGTTAAAACGAAATGCGGAGCGTTTGTGACCCTGCATAAGCATAAACAACTGCGCGGATGCATCGGACGGTTCGGCGAGAACGAGCCATTATACAAAGTAGTTCAGGAAATGTCCGTCGCCGCCGCCACGCAGGATTACCGGTTCAGCCCTGTCCGGGAATCCGAACTGAAAGATATCGAAATTGAAATATCCGTTCTGACGCCGCTGAAAAAAATCAGTTCTGCGGATGAATTCATTCTCGGTAAACACGGCATATGGATCAAAAAAGGACATCGCAGCGGAACCTTCCTGCCGCAGGTCGCAACGGAAACCGGTTGGACGAAAGAGGAATTTCTGGGCCATTGCGCCCGTGACAAGGCCGGCATCGGCTGGGACGGATGGAAAGACGCCGAGTTATACACTTATGAAGCAAAAATATTTAACGAATCTGAAATGAAATAAAGCAATTCCGTGCGGTTGGGCGCTTTGCGGACTCAAGAAAATCGGGCTTTCGCTGAACGTCGTTGGACGGTTATCGCATTCCAGCTTGGAATGATCGGCATCGTCGGTCAGATTGTCGTGATCCGCGAACTGATGATTCTTTTTTCCGGGAATGAACTGGTCATCGGGATCACGATGGCCAACTGGATGATTCTGACGGCTGTCGGTTCTATAGCGGGACGATTTGCGGTCCGGAGTTTCGCCTCAGAAAAAAAATGGATTGGGCTGATGACGCTGCTGAACCTGTTGCCGTCGCTGACGGTGATCGGGATGCACTGGGTTAAAATCAGATGGCTTCCTTACGGCGTGGATCCCGGCATAGACGATATCATGATTTTGTCCCTGGTTATTCTGTTTCCTTTTTGTTTTCTGTCAGGATTTGTTTTTGTCATAGGCTGCGCGGTTGTTTTTGAAAAATGCAAAACTAACCTGACCGGATTGATATATTCTTGGGAAGCTGCGGGAAGCGCTTTCGCCGGAATACTGTTTAATGTTATCCTCATTTATTTTCTGCCCTCCATTCGGTTGCTGGCCGTTCTTTTTATCGTAAACGGGATTCTTCTTTTGTGGATCATTTCTTCAGCATTCCGCCGCCGGTTTTTGGGGATAACGGCCGTTTTTCAGATTGCGGCAGCCGTTGTATTACTCGGACGCGACTGGGATCGGATTCTCCGGGAATACGCTTTGGGCGGTCAGAAAGTGATTTATTACCGCGACACGCCCTACGGGAACCTGACCGTTACAGAACAGGACGGGCAGCGAAATTATTACGAAAATGATATCTGGATAGGCTCCGGCGACGATGTTCAGCAGAATGAAGAAACCGTCCATTTCGCGATGATCCAGCATCCTTACCCCCGGCGCGTACTTGCAATCGGAGGCAGCGTACGGGGACTGGCGGCTGAATTACTGAAATATGAGCAGGCGGAAATCGATTATGCGGAAATCAATCCCGGATGGCTGAAGGATACCGCGTTCATGCATGCGTCGTTGTTCAGCCCCCGTATTAACATCATACCCATCGAACCGCGCCGTTTTGTGAGGGAAACGGAATGCTTTTACGATGTTGTGATCATAAACCTGCCCGAACCGACAACCGCCGCATTGAACCGGTTTTACACGCATGAATTCATAGGCGAACTGAAACGGCGTACGGATGAAAAAAGCGTCATTGTCTTCGGTTTGACGTCATCCGCCGATTATTTGAGCGGTGAAAAAAGAAAAGCGCATTCCGTCATCACGCGGACGGTATCCGGGTTCTTCAGGCGAACATTGATACTGCCAGGAGTAAAGGATTATCTGCTGGCATCCGACAGTCCGCTCGCCGCGGACGCCGCATCCCGTGTTGAAAAAAAAATAAAGGATACAAAATACGTCAATACTTTCTACATCCAGGACGACTGGCTTCAGCGGCGCAGCGAATATATTCACAGCATGATGGATTGGTCCGTTCCCGTGAATCATGATTTCCGGCCGCTGGCGTATTTCGATCAGATACGCCTTTGGCTGTCATCGGCAGATTACCGTGCATGGATTTATATTTTGACGGCAGCGGTCATTCTGGCGCTGATCATCATGAATTTCGATCCGGTATCCTTCGGGTTGCTGATGGCCGGATGGACGGGCGCGACCGTCGAAGTGCTGCTTCTGATAGCCTTCCAGATATTGTTCGCCAACGTCTATTTTATGATGGGCCTGCTGATCACGGTGTTTATGGCAGGACTTGCCGTCGGGAGCCGCTTCATGATGGAAAGCGCGCGATTTCGCGGTTCGGGCGGATTTGCAGGTCTGCAGATGTTGCTCGGCGCCGCTTCCGTCCTGTCCGTGGCGGCCGTCACATTCCTGGCGGTATGGATGCCGGCCCAGGCTGTCATTTATGCCGTTATTATATTTCTGATGATGGTTATCGCGGTTCTGTCGGGAATGATGTTCACCGTTTCGACCCGACTCAGTGAAACCGCTGTTGTGAAATCCGCCTCGGGGCTTTATGGGATGGATTTGATAGGCTCAGGCGCGGGCGTCATGGTTATGACGATACTGATCTATCCGCTTTGGGGCTTGTGGGCTTCTGCCGGAATTCTTTTTTTAATGAACGGCCTTTGCGCCCTGTTGGTTTTTGTTTATTCAAAAAGGAGTCGGGATGAAAAACATTAAACATACCCGCAGGGAATTCATGCGGCGCTGCGCTGTCGGGGCTTGCGGGATTTTTCTTGCCGACCTCTTTACGTTTATCAGAGATCCAAAACCGCACCAAAAAAAAACTGAGAAACTCTGGAAGTGGAGCCGGGATGCGATGTATTACGAGAAAACGACGTCGGGTTTCCGCTGCTTGAAATGTCCGAACGGATGCGTCATTGGCGATAAACAAGCCGGACTGTGCCGTAATCGCGTCGTGTTTGGCGGCAAAATGTATTCAATCGCCTACGGCAATCCGTGCGCGGCGCATATTGATCCGATCGAGAAAAAGCCGTTTTATCATTTCCTGCCGACCGCCAAATCCTATTCGGTCGGCGTCGCCGGGTGCAACCTCGCCTGCCTGAATTGCCAAAACTGGCAGATATCCCAGGTCAGTCCGCTTGAAACACAAAATTATGATCTTATGCCCGATGCGTTAGTGGATCAGGCGAAACAATACAAATGCGCAACCATCGCTTATACTTACAGTGAACCGATCACGTTTTATGAATACGTTCTCGATACGTCGAAACTCGCAAGGAAACAGGGCATCCGCAACCTGTTCAAGTCGAACGGATATATCTGCGAGGAACCTCTGCGCGAACTGGCCGGTTACCTCGACGGCGCGAACATTGACCTGAAGTCGTTTGACGATGACGTCTACCGGCGGTTGAATGCGGGCCGTCTCGAGCCTGTGCTGAAAACGCTGAAGATACTGAAGGAAAACAATGTGTGGGTCGAAATTACCAACCTGCTGATTCCGGGATGGTCGGATGACATGGCGGTGATAAAGAAAATGTGCGAATGGCTGGTCGCAAACGGGCTTGCGGATTGCCCGGTCCATTTTTCAAGATTCACGCCAATGTATAAATTAAACCGATTGTCTTCAACGCCCGTGGCGACGATCGAAAAAGCCTGCGAAACCGCTCGGAAAGCCGGCATACAGTACGTATATATCGGAAATGTTCCCGCGCATCCAGCGGAACAAACCTACTGCCATTCTTGCGGAAAAATGATTATTGACCGGCGCGGCTACGCCATCCTGAAAAACGACGTCCAAATGGGCAAATGCCGGTTTTGCCAAAAACCGATTCCAGGCGTCTGGAGCTGACCGGCTAAATTTCCTTTTCGATGCCGACGGATATAACCCCGCGGTTATAGTAAAGGTCGCTGAAGAGAACCTGGTTGCGGAACCAGTGAAAACGGAGTTTAACTTCAAAATCGCCGCCAAATTTTTTTCCGAGTTCGGCGATGGCCGACTGGAAATCAACGCCAACCATGGTGGAAGAGACGTCCGCGCTTGCGACGCGGTCATGATAGTTCCTCTTCTGAGTTGATCCGTACAGCTTCAAAAAAAATCCTTTTGATATTTTGGCCAGCGCCATAACTTCGATTTTATGAAAGGAAAAACTTGAACCGTAACTGTTCGAATAAATAGCCCGGTAATGATACGTAACATGAGCCATCCAGTCTTTGAATACAAGTTCCGGTCCGAGGCTGGCGCCGAACGTGTTGTCGCGTTGCTGCATGTAGAGATTATGGTACAGGTTGCTAACGGCTAATTTGGAATAACGGTGGTTTCCAGCGAACGCTGATCCGTGTATACTGTGACGGGTAAAGACGGGAATACGGACGGTTAGAAAAATCATATCGGACAGGTTATTAAACGGGCGGAAGGATGGAAAAATGACCTTGGTGCGCGTCGCTTCGGTCGAGAACATCCACTGTTTTTTTGTTGTCAAATAAGCCGTAAACCCGGTTCCGAAAACACGGTAATTCCGCTTATCGTTTCCATATTGCTTGATTTCGCCACGGGCCATGGGCTGCAGAACGAATCCTTTAGACAAGGGAATAGCATATCGAACATTCAGCTGGTTCATCGTGCGGTTTTTTCCTGCGTTGGAATAAAACAGCATATTATACGATTTAAACTGGCCGCTGAGGGTTCCGGCTGTTGGATTTTCAGGGAGCGTGTATTGAGCGTCCGCGGAAAGATAGAAATTATTGCCCAGGCTGGGTTCGTTTTCAGGCGCTTCCCCGGCGTTGTTGTCGTACGTTTCATACAGCGCGAAGCGCGTTTCGGATTTCCATTGGGCCTTCAAATCGGAAATGAAAACGAGGCTCACGGCGAGAACGACGAGAAACAACTCCGTATGCGGCCGGCTTTTCCGGATAGCATAGCTCCAAGCAGTCATAAAAGAGGATTTATCGTGAATAACGTAATTTAATCTCAGCCAGCCGCCGTATTTCATCGGCTGATTTCTGCATGTTTTTTGCCCTCTGAAGCGCCAGGGATTTTTCGTGTTTCAGCTTCCGGATGATGTTGCGGAAATCATCATGCGAAGTAATCTGCAAAGCGGAAATTTCTAACGTCGTGTTCAGGAACAACGGATTGCCCTGTGCGGTAGTTCCGCGCAGTCCGCTTTCGAAGCTTACGGCTAAATCATCCTCGCTGGCGCGTGAATTGAAAACGGCTGACCCCGGCTCATTGCCTTCTCCGGAAATGCCGGCAACGCGTTTTGAACTCATTTTCATCTCGCGATCCTTGTCAAACGTGTAGACGTCATCGATGAACTTCCTGGCCTGTTTCTTGATCTCATACTCGGACTCAAGAAGGTCGATTTTCAAGTCGATCTGATTCGCGTATCGCTTCAATTTGTCATGCTGGTCCATTAAAAAATCGGATTTCTCGAACAAGACTTCGGGATCATCCGTTCGCTGGTATTTGACATCCCTCACCCTTGCCCGTAGCGGTTCGGCGATGTATGACTGGTACTCGAGCTTTTCTTGGATCATGCCTTGAAGTTTCTGGATGAGCGCGTTTTTCCCGCCGCTGTTCATGACCGCCGATTCGATGGCGTTCAAGGCTTGGCGGATTTCATATTCCATCAGGGGTATCATTTTGTCGATATAGGTTCGGCTGGATTCATGTTTGCCCGTAATCTCCCGGTCGACCTGAATGATCTGGCGGGATAGGTCTTCCGAATCCTTGAGCAGTTTTTTTAACTGCATGCGTTCGAAAAAGCCGAGTTCTTTTTTTTGTTTTAACCCCGAAATCTGGATGACGTTTGAATCGTATTCCTGGACAAGAAGTTTTTTTGTTTCCAGCAATTGCGCAAGTTCAGTCTGGATTTTCTGGATGGATTTCTGGTACTCAAGCGCCGTGAAGGATGCGAATGCGGAAGCTGGTTTTTCCTGGACCATCGCGGGGTAAACCGCAAAGAACATGAGATTGAGAATGACGAAAATGGATTGAAATAACCGGGTGTTCATGGCAATTGCTTTCTTTGGAATAACGGAAAGCGATACGTTTCTATCTTCATTAAGATAACAAAAAAAGGTCGGCAAAACAAATTAAAAATAAAAAACGGCAAAAAAAGAAGGATCGGTTTTACAACGCTCAATCAGAAATTTTCGCGAGGTCGCTGAGCGCTTTCGGGTTGAGTATCTTGATTTTCTTTCCCTTGAGGTCGATGTAGCGCGCTTCCTTGAATTCAATCAGGAGGCGTATAGTCGTTGCCGTCGCGCTGCCGACAATGTTGGCCAGGTCGTCGCGTGTCAGAGAGAGATCAATGGTCTTGTGGTCTTTTTCGAATCCTCCGAATTCTTTCAGCATCAGCAGAGTTTCAGCGAGCCGTTCCTTCACGGTTTTCTGAGCCATATCGGAGATGCGTTTCTCGGCCCGGCGCAGGTCGTTTGAGATCAGGCGAACGATATTCATCGACAGGTCGGCGTTGGACTGGATTAGCCCGAAAAAAACATTTTTCGGAATCAAGCAAATGACGGATTCTTCCAGCGCCGATGCGGAAGCCTGGTACATTTCGCCGCTGATCAGCGAACGATAACCGATCACCTCTCCGTCCTTTGCTAACCGGACGATCTGTTCCTTTCCGTCCAGGCCGACTTTGTAAATTTTAATTTTTCCGCGGTTGATGCAGAATAGTCCCGTCGGGCGGTTGCCTTCGGTAAAAACGAATTGACCTTTCTTATAAATATTGCCGCATTTGTTCGATGACAAGGTTTCCAGCTGGCGCGGTTTCAGGTCCCTGAAAATCGAAAGCAGGCGGCTGTGGCACTCCTCACAGGCGTAGACGGTCGGTTTTTTCTGATCCTTTTTCATGTCATTCCGCTTCTCAAAAAAATAAGTTGTAATCTAAAACAATCTGTTTTATATTGCAAGTGGTTTTATGCCCAACACCGGTTGACAGGAGAGTCGCTAACCGAAGTTCATCGTGCCCGAAATGCAACCGGTAAAACGGATTTACCCTTTTTTGAAATAGACGCGCATTCTTTGCGTTTCACCGTTATGAAAAAAATGTGAAAGAGACCGAATGAATATTTCCGCCAAAACTAACACCGAGCAGCTAAAAAAAGATTTTGAGGAATTCCTTAAGCAAAAATACGCCCAGCCCGATACCGAGCAGGATACACTCGGCTCTAAAAGCGGCCCGCATGACCACGCGCCGTCAGGAGAAATGAATTTCGACCTGAAACCGGAAGAACTTGAATCTTATCTGAAAACTTACGTGGAACGGCAGGAAGAAGCCATCGAGATTTTAGCCACGAAAATCGCCACGCATTACAACCGCATGAAGCTGGAGGACACGCTGTCCGACGAGCAAAAATTAGTCGGGAATATAAAAAGCAATATCCTGATGATAGGACCTACCGGCGTCGGCAAGACATACATGATACGGCTGATCGCGAAAAAAATCGGCGTGCCGTTCGTGAAAGGCGACGCGACGAAGTTCAGCGAAACCGGTTACGTCGGCGGCGATGTGGAAGACTTGATCCGCGAACTCGTCCGCGAGGCCGACGGCGATATCAAACGGGCGGAATACGGCATTGTCTATCTGGATGAAATCGATAAAATTGCGTCATCGTCGAATTACCGGGGGATCGACGTATCGAGGACGGGCGTTCAGCGCAATCTGCTGAAGCTCATGGAAGAGTCGGAGGTTGATCTTCGCGTGCCGCACGACATGGCGGCGCAGATGGAAGCGGCGATGGAAGCCCAGCGGACGGGGAAAGTAGTGCGGAAAAAAATTAACACCAAAAACGTCCTGTTCATCATGAGCGGCGCCTTCGGCGGGCTTGAAGATATCGTGCGAAAACGGACGCAGGAAAAGCGTATGGGATTCGGCGCCGGAAACGATTCCGTTTCCGGTTTGTCAAAAATCGATCTGTTGCGCCGCGTCCGCACCGACGACCTCATTGAATTCGGTTTCGAGTCCGAATTCGTCGGCCGCCTTCCGGTGATCGCCGTCCTGAACGAGCTGGATGAGCGCGCTCTGTTCAACATCCTTAACAACGAAAACAGCAGCGTCACGCTCAGCAAGAAACGCGATTTTGAGGCGTACGGCATTGACGTCCGCTTTGAGCCGGAAGCGATGTGGATCTTTGCCGAACG
>JBBIRG010000075.1:0-8831 GCA_037441945.1 Bacteroidota bacterium
CCATGCGAATGTCCTCGTTTCAGGATCAAAAGCCGCGCCTGGAGGGAGATTGAAAGCTGCGTATTCAACTTTGCCATCGTCCTCCTTATCCGGATCGCTGGCGACAATGACAAATGATAATAGCTTGTTTTCATCAACCGTCTGATCTTCCATATCAGCAAACACCGGCGGACGGTTGATATGATTGACGGTTATCAGAGTCTTCTTTGTATCGTTCAGTCCCGATGGATCCTTCGCGACAAACGACAGTTCATACTCGCCGGACTGTACATAACTGGGTATCCATGTAAACATCAGCGAATCCGGCAGATACTGCGCGCCTGAGGGAATGTTTGTCAGTGATACGCCGACCTTTCCGAGGTCTTCAAAATCCGGATCGGTAGGCGGATTGATTTTAAACGTCAGTAATTTATTTTCGTCAACCGTGTAATTACCGGTAACGGGTAACGAAGGGGCGCGGTTGACATGAGTGACAGTAATACTGATGGTATCGCGGGAGAAAAGCTTGGATCGCGTCAATTCCGTCGCGCCGAATATAATGCCTTCGTAGAGCCCCGATTGTTCATACGTTGGAGTCCACCGAAAAAATGTGTCTTTTTCACTGAACGTCGCGCCGGGAGGCATGAAATAAGACGAGAAAGCAATGGCGTTGCCGTCAGGATCGGTCGCGCGTAGTTTGAATTCCAGCGTCTGGTTTTCGGGGATCGTTTTGTTTCCCACTTTCGCAAGCACCGGCGGTTTGTTGTGAACCATAATCATAACTGAGGTCAGGTCGGCAACCAGAATTGTCACGTCCTGTTTGACGATGTGGAATGCTTGCCCCGGCGTGTCGTATCGGGCGTCGAATTTCGGACGCGCGGGGTTGGACACATCGATCGCTCGAATGCCGGCGTCATCCACCGACGCGTAAACGTAGTTGCCGTATTTGGCGACGTCGTTCACATGGCCCGGAAGTTTGAAATCGGCTATTTTTTTTGGGCGAACGGGATCGGATACATCAATGATCAGTATTCCGCCCGGACCATCTGCCACATAAGCGTGTTTATTGTCAGAAAAGACCGCGTTGGCGAATTCCGTTGAGTAACGCTTGATTTCACTCGGCGCCGCTGGGTTTGAAATATCGATAATGTGAAAACCCATCCGGCGGTCGGCTATATACAGCGTATTCCCGGCAATGTTGATTTGGCGGGAAAAATCCCATTCGCGGTCATAGCGAAGGGTCGTCACGGTTTTAAGATTTGTCGGGTCGGTAATATCAACAACAACCAAACCGGCCAGACCGCCCGCAAGATATGCGTAATTGCCTTTGATCTGAACATCCCACGCTTCGCCTTTACCGGGCATTTCCATTTCGGCGACTTTCTTCGGTTTTCTCTGATTGCTCACGTCGTATACAAGCAATCCCGCCTTGATGTCGGCGATCAAAATAAAATTATCCTTCTTCGCAATGCCGTAATTTTGTCCGACGGTCGGCGTGCGGCTGATCACTTTTGGCGATTCCACGTCCGTGATATCGATGATTTGAAGTCCGCTGAACTTGTTGGCGACAAACAGCCGGTTACCATCAAGCAGAAGACGCTGGGCTCCGTCGTCAGGTGTGCCGATCCGGGCAAAGTACTCAAAAGCGCCCGTGGCATTTGCCTGCGCATTAACCGCATCCGGAAAAATATTCACAAAAAAGCTCAGGATAACCAACAAGCCGGCTGCCGTTACCAATCGATTAGCAATTGCTGTCATATGTATCTCCGCATTCTTTTCGTTATGATTTCAACGAAACTTGACAATCACATCAGGCCAATATAGAAATCCTGTTTTTTAAATGCAAGCAACTAAAGCGCCAGACCAAAGTTTATTCCTTCGTTTCGAAATGGTTTTCCCTGAGGTAAACAACGCGCCGTGGAAATGAGATTTCAATCTGAAATTTTTGAAACTCCTTGTATATTTTCATGCGCGCCGCGTCCAGCGTATCCCATAATTCTTTATAATTGCGCACACGACCAACAACTGTCATACCAATGCCGGATTCCTTGAAATCCACAAGGTAAGCCGCAGGTTTCGGATCGGGAAGAACAGTCTCAAAAGAAGAGACGACATCGACCAGGATCGTTTTCACTTTATCCAGATCGCTGCCATAGGCAACTTCAACGTCAATTTTGAGCCGAATGTTAATGTCGGGATACGAAAAGTTGATTACGTCGTTTTTTACAATTTCGGCATTGGGAATTGTTACCACATTATTGTCAAAATCCAGGATTTTTGTGCTTCTTAATCCGATTTTTATTACATCTCCGACTTTATTCGATCTTGGCAGGTTGATGCGGTCGCCCACGCGGAACGGTCGGTCGACCATGATCACAAACCCGGCGATCATATTTGCCAGCGTCTCCTGAGCGGCTAGGGCCACCGCCAGCGTACCAACGCCAAGCGACACGATGAGCGCTTTGATGTCAATCTCGAAATGATCAAGGCATGTGATAAGCGCAATCGTGTAAAGAATGATGTTAACTACTCTTCTCGCCAGAGGAATGAGTTCATCATCGAGCGTGCTTTCGGTTTTCTTCGCAACGGTTTCCAGATACCACTGAAAAATCTCGCTGATGATGCTCGAAACGAGTAAGGTCAGGAAAAATATGACAACTACAAAAAATACGCCGTCGGCCCATACCGACCATGTTCCCTTCACGACGGTATCCAGATGCATAACGGCCATATAGATCGCCATTACGTGAATCAGCCGTTTGACCGATTTCTTGATCACGCCAAAGATGCGGTCGTCCAGATCCGTTTCAGTGCGGCTTGTAATCTTGACCTGGATGATACGGACAAAGAGATCAACCAGCCATGCAAGGCAAAAGCCGCACACAATGATTACGCCTGCTTCTACGAACGTCCGTTGAATCAGGTCGGGAATCAGTTCTTTCCACCATTCCATCGGTTCACTCCTGATAGATTAAAGATTCAGAGAATCCGGCCCGAATGCCTTAGGTATAAGATCTTTAGGGGATAATATTTCATATTGTTCACGGAGATTTGCGCAGATGATTTTCGCCCCGGGAGCGAAATCCCAGATCACCTGCCGGCAAGCTCCGCATGGATAGCATACCGATTCCGTATCGGCCACGACGACAATGGCCTTAAATCGTTTTTCACCCTCCGAAAGCCCCTTAAAAATCGCGACCCGTTCCGCGCACATCGTCAGACCGTACGAACTGACCTCTACATTGCACCCGCTGAAAATGCGGTTATCGTCGGTAACAGCCAGCGCGCCGACCTGAAATCGTGAATACGGGGCTACGGCCTTTTCTCTCGCCTCTGCGGCTTTCCGGATTAATTGCAAAATATCCACAAATCTCCTTTGCTGGTTTTTCTGTTACAATCGTCTCAATATACCATGCAAAAAAAATAATTGCAAGAAACAAAACGAATTCTTTTATTTACGTGTCCGCACAGAATGGTCGATAAAACAATCATGAAGGAATCAGCATATGAAATCCATCAAGAATCCGTTTATTCATAACAAGTCTTACGCCTGTTTTGGCTGCCAGCCCGGGCATCCGTTCGGCCTGCGCATGAAATTTTTTGAGACGGAAGATCAGATCATCTGCCGATGGCCGCCGAATGAGCATTTACAGGGATACGGCAATATTTTACACGGAGGAATCCAGGCAACGTTAGCTGATGAAATCGCCAGCTGGCTGATTTATGTCAAACAAAAAACCGCCGGCGTCACGTCCCGCCTTGAAATCGAATACCTGAAGCCCGTTTATGTCAACCGCGGCGATATCCTTCTGGAAGCGACCCTGCGGGAAATCCGCGGCCGGCACACGCTGGTCCGCGTGGAGATACTCGATGAAAACCGCGATGTATGCGCCCGGGCTGTCGTAACCTATTACACCTATCCGCCAAAAATCGCCGAACGTAAACTGAATTATCCCGGACATGACGCTTTTTACGAATAACGCCTCAACGCAACCGGATTTCGGAAATGCAAAACAGCCAACGCTTCCGGCCATTCCTATTTCATCTGATAAGGGATTGAAACCATGAAAAAAATTACCGCACTGCTGCTGAATGATACGTTCATCCTGACGCTGATTGTCATCAATGCCATCCTGATTTTTACGCAGGGTTTCGGACTCACGGTGCCATTCCTGACCGTCATCGTTTCGCTCGATGATTTGATCACACTGATCTTTGTCATTGAACTCACAGTTAAATTAGGGCATTACGGCGTGCGGGGTTATCTGGCAACCAAATGGAATATTTTCGACGGAACGGTGATTCTTCTGGCGGTTCCATCGCTGTTCAGTCATTTTCTCACGCAAGGCTACGAATCCCACATGGAGTATTTTCTGGTTCTTCGCGTCCTGCGGATTTTCAAGTTTTTCCGTTTTATAAGGTATTTCCCGCATGTCGGTAAACTGATGACCGCCCTCGAGCACGCGCTGAAAGCGTCGGTGGCCGTGGTGTTCGGATTTTTAATTTACATATTTGTCATTGCGGTCATTTCCTGTTTCCTTTACCGGGATATCGCGCCGGAATATTTCAGCGATCCGCTGCTCTCATTTTATTCGGTGTTTAAAATATTCACCGTGGAGGGCTGGTATGAAATTCCCGATCTGATTGCCGCCAGGGCTAATATAACAGCCGCATTTTTCACAAAATGTTACTTCGCATTTATCCTGATTACCGGCGGTATATTCGGTTTATCGTTAGTCAACTCGATTTTCGTCGACGCGATGGTGCAGGACAACAACGATGAACTGGAACGGAAAGTTGAACTGCTGAATGAGAAGATTGACCGCTTACTTGACAATAAATGATTTTTTCATGAATGCATAGAAACAAATTTTACAAACAGGATTCATAATAAATGATTCGCGTAAAAATTTGCTGCATCCTTACCGTTGATGAAATGCGGGCGGCGGTTCGATTCGGGGCTTCGGCGGTCGGTCTGGTCGGGCAGATGCCCAGCGGACCCGGCATCATCAGCGATAAAACAATCGCGGATATTGCATCCAAAACCCCGCCCCCGGTCGCGACGTTCCTGCTGACGAGCGAAACCGATTCAAAGAAAATTATTGAACATCAGGAACGGGTTCGTACCGGTACCATTCAGATCGTCGACCGGCTGAAAACGGGTTCTTATCAGGATATACGAACGGCGTTACCGGGTATTAAAATCGTACAGGTCATTCATGTTACAGATGAATCATCAGCAGAGGAAGCGGTTCGCTGTTCCGCCGGAGTTGACGCTCTGCTGCTCGACAGCGGCAACCCGGATCGGGCCGTTAAGGAACTTGGAGGAACCGGCCGAACGCACAACTGGCGGTTAAGCCGCTCGATTTGCGAATCGGTTTCCGTTCCCGTTTTTCTGGCCGGGGGATTGAATCCGGAAAATGTGAGCCGCGCGATTGAAACCGTAGAACCTTTCGGCGTTGACGTTTGCAGCGGCGTCCGTTCAGACGGCAGGCTCGATCTGCAGAAAGTTGATGCGTTTATCAGGGCCGTAAATTCCGTTTAGGATTTGGCGGGACAAATGTCATCCTCTCCATACCGGGGTTTGTCTGAAACGGGTCTGAATATTTTGGGCTTGCGGTTAACCGGAAAGATGTTTTATCGAAACGGATAAGGTTTGATTTTCTTAAAAACGTAACCGCCGTGTTCCGAGCCCCAGACCTGACGGTCGTTCGCGTCAAATCTCCGCTCCCAGGTTGTGAATACGTCTGCAGTCAGCGAAAATTCACTGATCGCGTACGAGGCGCCTTTTCGCGCGCTGGCGCATTCCTTACCGGGCATTGTTCCGTAAAACCCGTTGTTGTCATCTTGCTTTTTAATGGTCATGGCGCAGCCCTGCCGCGCGGTAAGCGAATCGGGCGTCAGCCCGGCCAGCGTTCGGATTTTTTCCATTCCCCGGCAAAACGCAGGGGTGAAGCGATTTCATATACTTTGCTTTCAAATGTTGAACGGGAAGTCCGGGAAAGCCGGTAAACCCTTTGCCGGTAAGGTTTTTCAGTCCTGTCCCCGTAGGCTTGTTCCACGTAAATCCATACCGGACAGGGCCGGTTCTTCCAGATGCGGACCATTTCGATCCGCACGTCGTAAAAATTCGTATCCGCTTTCGATTGCGCCTCGCTGCTGAAGGAACCGCACATATAGTCGGTTAAACGGTCAAAATCGCGGTCCTCATTCTGCAAAGAAGATAATGAACAGCCGGTTATATAACAACCCGTGATAAACCAGAAGGAGACAACCCATTGTTTTAATTTTTATTCCCGTAAAGAAGTTATTGTTCTTTTAATCGATGACATGATCATCAGCTATGCACCTGATAATTCGGCGCTTCCTGGGTGATTTTCACGTCATGCGGATGGCTTTCCCGCAAGCCCGCTCCGGTCATGCGGATGAACTGCGCTTTGGCTTTCAGGTCAGTTACGGCAGCCGCGCCGCAATAACCCATCGCCGCTTTCAGCCCGCCGGTCATCTGGAAAATAACGTCCCTCAGAAAACCTTTATACGGCACTCGTCCTTCGATGCCTTCGGGAATCAGCTTACCGACGTCCTGTTCGTCTTCCTGGAAATACCGGTCCTTGCTTCCCTTCTTCATCGCGGCGAGCGAGCCCATGCCGCGGTATAATTTATAGCGCCGGCCTTCGTACAATACGGATTCGCCGGGGCTTTCCTCGGTTCCGGCAAACAACCCGCCGATCATGATGGCGTCAGCCCCCGCGGCAATCGCTTTGGGAATATCGCCGGTTTGCTTGATGCCGCCGTCGGCGATCAGCGGGACGCCTTCTTTGCCGCAGACTTCGGCGCAGTTCATGATCGCGGTGATCTGCGGCACGCCTACGCCGGCGACGACTCGTGTGGTGCAGATACTGCCCGGCCCGATGCCGACTTTGATAGTATCGGCGCCTGCGCGGATAAGCGCCAGTGCGGCCTCAGCGGTCGCGACGTTTCCGGCGATCACTTCCGCGGAAAATTTTTTCTTCAGTTCGCGCACCGTTTCGATGACGCCCCTGGAATGGCCGTGCGCCGTATCCACCGCCAGAATATCAGCTCCGGCCTCGATCAGCGCCACCGCGCGGTCAAACGCGTCCTTGGATACGCCCACCGCCGCCCCCACGCGAAGACGCCCGTGCATATCCTTGCACGCGTTCGGGTACATCTTCTTTTTCTGGATATCCTTTACCGTGATCAGCCCCTTCAAATGATACCGCTCATCAACGACTAACAGTTTCTCGATCCGGTGCTGATGAATGATCCGTTCGGCTTCTTCAAGCGTTGTCCCCTCTTTGGCGGTGATCAGATTCAATTTTGTCATCACGCTGTCGATCGACACGTCAAAATTTGTTGCAAACCGGAGATCGCGGTTCGTTAAAATCCCTGCGAGTTTTCCGTCGGGTTGCACGACTGGAATCCCGCTGATTTTGTATCGGCGCATCACGTCCAGCGCTTCGGACAATTTCCGTTCCGGCGTCAGCGTGATCGGTTTCAGGATCATGCCGCTTTCCGAACGTTTCACCCGGTCCACTTCCGCCGCCTGATCCTCGATCGCGCAGTTTTTGTGAATGATGCCGATGCCGCCTTCCCGCGCGATGGCAATCGCCAGTTCCGATTCCGTCACCGTATCCATCGCCGCGCTGATTAACGGAATATTCAGGTCAATTGTGCGGCTCAATTTAGTCCGCACCGACACCTGGTTCGGCAGGACTTCCGAATAAGCCGGCACCAGCAACACATCGTCAAAAGTATATCCTTCGCCTGTGATTTTATTCATACACCATCCTTCAGAAAAATTTTCCGCCAATTTATCGTTTGCAAAGGCAAAAGGCAAGGGGAAATAGTGTCAAAGAATATTCTCAATAATATATTGCGGACGTTTTCTTACTTGATCCAATGCACGCCACAAGTATTCACCGATCACGCCGAGCATAAGCATTTGAATACCTGATAATAATAATATTAGAATCATAAGCGGCGCCCAGCCCTCAAACGGCACATTGCCGAATAACCGATTATATAAGATAACGAATGCGTACAAAAAGCCAAAGAAAGAAGTTAATATCCCTATGATTGATATTAAACGTAAAGGAAAATAGGAGTATCCCAGAATACCATCCAATAGATATTTTATTTTTTTCCCGAACGTCCACCGCGATTTTCCAATTTCCCTTTTTAATCTCTTATATGGAATGTATTTAATATTAAATCCTGTCCATAAAATCTGCCCCTGCAAAAACATATTTGCCTCATTATTGGACAGAATTATATCGGCAACTTTCCGGCTGATCAATATAAAATCGAAGCCGCCTGAAGGCATATTGGGAAAACATAGTTTTTTCATCAGATTATAAAAAAACCGTGATGTCGCTCTTCTGAATAATGATTCATCGCGGTCAATACGATTGCAAATTACAATTTCACTATGTTCGTTGAAGAAATAATCCAGCATTTGTTTAATCAATTCGGGAGGATCTTGTAAATCGGCGGAAATATTGATGATACACTTACCTTGTGCTTGTTGATAACCTGCAAGGATGGCGGCAACCTGACCGAAATTGCGTGAAAATTTAATGATTTTTACATGATCTTGATTGATGTTCTTAATTTGAATTAATTCTTCGAATGATTTATCGCGAGAACCATCATCAACGAAGATAAATTCGTAAGTTTTATCATTATACTTTTTTAGAACGTCGTCCACAATGCGGCTATATGTTTTTAAAAGTGATCCCTGATTATAATATACAGGGACCACAATTGATATATCTTTAGAGATTTTTTCCATAAATATTATTCACGGTAATAATTTGATTAAAGGTATCTTT
>JBBIRG010000076.1:0-6088 GCA_037441945.1 Bacteroidota bacterium
ACCGACCGAGTAAAAACATTGGCAAGCAAGATACATAAGGCTTCATAGACCCAATAATAGATATAAGCCGGCAGTTCTTTTCTTCGATTATATCGCTTCGCAGAAAATCGACCTGAACGCAACCGACCTGATACCAACGCTTAATTACTTTTCCATTCCGAATACGTTGAACGTCGAAAAGCCATGGGAGTTTCACTTACCGATTGAACTGGCAACATTCAAAAAAAATTAAAATGCGCGTTATAACCTTCTTCAAAACGCTGTTGAATTTTACATAAATTTACCGTACCCTCTAACGTTTGCTTCTTTGCTGAAGGATAACTCAGTTCATTTCGTGTATAATAAGTTTGTGTAACGGATTGTAAATTAACCTGAATCGGAGGCGTGTATGAGAAAATTAATTTTCGTATCAACTTAAATATTATTCCTGTCGATGTCTTCAGTTAAGGCGCAGGAAAATAATTGGACAGTAGTAGATTCAATAAGTTTATCAGGAGCCCAATATTTATCACATATAGCGATTCAAAATGAAAAAGCCTACGTTTCAAGATATCCAAACCTTGTTACCATACTTGATCTTAATATGAAGAGTGAAATCGCAAATATTACTTTTGCACCTTATACAAATTGCTGGACTGGTTATATTGCATTTTATGGTGATTCAGCTTATGCAACGCTATATAATTTGGGATCCAATGGAAAATTAGCTGTGATTAACACAATAACAAATTCTGTTCAATCTTATGTTTCAGTGGGCCCTGACCCTTATGGCGTAGCAACCCATAATGGTAGAGTATACGTAACCAATTATGTTGATTGGGCTGACGGAGATTCTTCTACGGTAAAAGTTATTGACATTAATACATTGCAAGTCATAGATACAATCGAAGTGGGAAAACTTCCATATGGTATTGTCATTGATTCAGTGACAAATAAAGCTTACGTTTCAAATCAACATTCGGAATCAAATTCTGTTTCTGTGTTTAATACAATAACAGGTGATTCGATTAAAACGATACCCATGTACAATCAGCCGCGAGGAATGACGATCACAAACGGAAAAGTATATGTTACTAATTCCGTTAATCCAACTTCAAGTCCGGTAAAAGTTATTGATATAAACAACGACAATGTAATTCAAACAATTATGGTCGGTCGGGACGCCATCGGGATTGCATCATACGGACGGAACGTTTTTGTCGCCAATCAAAGCTCCTATTCGATTAGCGTAATTGATACGGCAAGCAACACGGTTATCGCCACGGTTCCGCTAGGCAACGCCCCTTATGGCATAGCCGTAAATTCTCAAACCGGAAAGGTCTATGCTGCTATGCAGACCAATCGTCAAATTAAAGAGATCGAGAATACTACCGTAGGCATTTCTGAAAAAACGAATAAACTACCAAATGCTTTTGTTCTTTTTGAAAATTTCCCTAATCCTTTTAATCCTACCACAGTGATAGGCTATCAGTTAACAGAAAGCAGTAAGGTCGTTTTGAAAATTTACAACACACTTGGGCAGGAAATTCGTTTGCTGGTTGACGAAATGAAATCCAAAGGTAATCATACTTCTGTTTGGGACGGCAAAGATAATAAAGGCAATATGGTTTCTTCAGGAGTTTATCTGTATCAATTGCAAGCCGGTCAATCTTGGTTGACAAAAAAATGATTTTAATGAAATAATTTATTATTATGCAAATAAAACATCCAATCTGGAAAACAACGCGAAAGATACGGCATGTCCTTACAAGAAATACTCGAATCGGTCAAAAAAATGGATGTCCAAGAAGAAGCGGAATTGCTGGAATTTATTACCAAAGATTATATTCAGAAAATAAGAATCCAGTCCGGATATAATCTTGAAATTCCAGACCATCGTATTGAAGAAGCCCAATCCGCTTATGATTATTTAGAGTATGAGGTCGATACAAACGCCATACCGTCTGATGATGAAATCAATTATTATCACAATTTAGCGTTAAGAAGCAATGAAAGCCGGTGAAATTTATTTAATACAATTCGATCCGGCTATCGGCCGAGAAATACAAAAACAGCGTCCTGCATTAATAATACAAGAGGCGCCTTATCGAAATACCGTGATTGTTATTCCGATTTCCAGCCGGACGATGACGTTCCCCCGATTTGAAATAAGCGTCCCAAAGACGAAGGAAATCGTTTATACAAAGATTCAGTGGTAATTTTAGACCAGGTTAAATCATTCGACCGATCGCGCCTGATTGGTTTTATAGGAAAAATCACTGAAGAACAATTGACTGTAATAATAAAAAAATTCATCAGCATTATTCATGCTTAACTTGATCAAATGAGGAATATCATGAAAAAATCATTAACAATTCTTGCGCTATTATTCTGCGTAACGACCTTTATATCCGCGCAAACAAAAAAACAAACCGATAAATCAAAATCCATAACTGCCGATACGACGCTGGCGAATGAGTATTTTAATATTGGAGAAAAATACTCAAGTATAGAAAACTATGATAGTTCATCAATGTTTTTCCTTAAATCTGGAGATATATATGAGAAATATAATTTTTGGGAAAAACGAATTAACTGCTATAATAAAATAGCGGATAATTTAAGACAAATAGGTAAAAATGATTCGGCGATTAAATTGTTAAAAACATGTATTGATTTAGGTGAAAAAAAAATTGATAAGAAAAACTTAGAAATTGCAAGATGCTATGGAAATATTGGCATTAATTATAGGGTTATTGGTGAATATCAACAGGCATTATATTATTATCAGACAGCTCTTGACATCCGAAATCAATTATTAGATAAATATCATCCCGACATAGCAATTAGTTACAATAACATTGGAAATGTACTTGGTGACTTGGGAAAATATCAACAGGCTATTGAATTCTTATTAATTGCTTTAGATATTAGTATGAAAAATTATGGTGAAAAGAACAGAAATGTTGTTTCGAATTTGATTTCGATAGGGACTATTTATTATTATATGGGAATGTATAAAGAAGCTACATCTTTTTTAAAAAAAGCTATGAAGATTGGATTTGATGTTTATGGAATAAATCATTCAACCGTCGCAAACATTCATAATAATATTGGTCTTGTTTATAAAAATGAACATCACTACGATGATGCAATAAAGGAGCATAAAAAGGCTCTCCTAATCAGAAAAAATATTTTCGGAGAATTTCATCCATCAGTATCACATTCTTATAACAACTTAGCTATTATTTATGACGACATTGGTGATTACATTGAATCATTAGAGTACCAAAACAAAGCTATACAAATTAGAATATTAAATTTTGGTGAGGATAATGTTTTAGTGGCTGAAAGTTATTTTAATAAGGCCTCCGTGTTAGCAAAGCAAGGGAATCTAAATTCGGCCTTGGATTATCATAACAAATCTTTAGATATTTATCTGAAAAATTATAGTGAAAACCATCCATATATTGCTGAAGCCTACTTAAATATTGGCGGTTTATACGCTTTACTAAACAACCTTGATAAAGCGTTGGAATATCTAAATTCATCTTTATCGATTTATCAAAACACTGTAGGAGAAAATCATTCAATACTATCATCGGTGCATGTAAATATTGCTACCATAGAAAGAAAAAAAGGTTCGTTCTTAAGAGCATATTCTGAATGCTTAAAAGCACTGAATATTATCAGAAATAATTATTTAGAACCACATCCTGCCTATGTTTCTTCGTATTTAGAACTAGGAGATATATATCTCATTCAAGATAAAGTTGATAGCGCTCTATTATATTATCAGAAATCTATTTGTTCAATTTTGGATTGTGAATTTGAAACGGATATCTATAATACTCAAAAAATTACACAAGCTACTTATAACGAAGATTTACTTGAAGTAATTATTTCTAAAGCGAACGCTTGTAAGATACGTTCAGAAAAATCTTCAAACTCCCTCCGCGACCTCCAAACCTCCCTCTCCACTTACGAACTCGCCTCAGAATTAATCGACAAAATCCGTCACGGTTACAAAGCCGAAGGCTCCAAATTATTCCTCGGCAAAAAAGCCGCGGAAATCTACGAAAACGCCATTCAGGCCGCTTTGACGATGTATGACGTTACGAAGGATAATCAATACAAAGAAAAAGCGTTTTTCTTCGCCGAGAAGAACCGCGCGAACGTGCTATTGGACGCGATGGCCGATTCACGCGCCAAATCGTTCGGCGATATTCCCGACAGTCTCCTGGAAGCCGAAAAAAATCTGAAAATCGACCTGTCGTTCTATGACACGCAAATCCAGCGGGAACAGGAAAAAGGCAAAGATCAGGACAGCGCGAAGATCGCCGAATACCAGGATAAGTCCTTCGATCTGAACCGGCAATACCAGGCGCTGATCGACACGCTGGAAAAACGTTATCCACGGTATTATGAACTCAAATATCAGGCCGCCGTGTCTTCCGTTTCCGACATTCAGAAAAATCTCGACGATAAAACGGCGCTGATCGAATACTTCACCGGTGACAGCAACTTATATATTTTTACGATAACGAAAAATGATTTTCATGTTCATTCGTCGGCAAAAGACACGTCGTTCAATTCGTTAGTCAGGCGTTTTTACGGATCGATCCGGAAGTCGGACCGCGCCGATTACGCCGCGACCAATTATGAAATGTATAAAAAACTGATTTCGCCGGTGGAAAAGCGCATCAGCAAAAAAGAAAAATGGATCGTCATACCCGACGGACCGCTGTATTACGCGCCGTTCGAAGCGATAATCGTCAAACCCGTCAAATCGGACAATTACGCGTCGCTTCCGTATTTAGTCAAAGAGCGCGATATCCGGTATCATTATTCGGCGACGCTGTGGAACCGGACCCCCGAACGAAAACCGGCGTATGAATATGAATTTGCCGGATTCGCGCCGGTCTTCAGCGATACGGTAAAAAACGGCGTCATGATCGGGACCAATTTCAGCGTATTGGATACGATGAATCCGGGGGTCGCCTACCGGTCGGTTGAGCGCGGTTCTAATGCGTTCCGCGCGCTGCCTAAAAGCCGGGATGAACTCTCGGCGATTGTCCGCGCATTCGAAAGCCGTAAGAAGAGCGCCGTCGCTTACCTTCACCGCGAGGCGAGCGAGGAACATTTTAAAGCCCGCGCGGCTTCGTCCCGCATTCTCCATGTCGCCACGCACGGACTGATTAACGAGAAAAAACCGAAATTGTCGGCGCTGGCGTTTTCCCAGCCGGAAGATTCGCTCGCAAAGGATGACGGGCTTTTATACGCGGGAGAGATTTACAATCTCCGGAGCGCCGCCGAATTAGTCGTGCTCAGCAGCTGCGAGAGCGGGCTGGGCGAGGTCGTCCGCGGCGAGGGCATGATGGCGCTCACGCGGGGATTTATCTACGCCGGCGCGGATCATATCGTCACCTCGCTGTGGAAAGTGCTCGACGACAACGCCCATGCGCTGATGACGGCCATGTACGCCGAAATGCTCTCCGGACGAAGTTATTCCGAGTCCCTGCGGAAAGCGAAATTAGCAATGATCAAAAACCCACAAACGTGCGCACCGTCGCAATGGAGCGCGTTCGTACTGTTCGGGAAATAAAGCTTATAGCTTTAGGTTTTTCTTGATTCTATTTACAGGAGACGTTATAATATAACATGTCAACCGGATTCCAATATAAGAGCGGGAACGTAAAAATGACGTTGAGGGAATTTGAGCAATTGCCGCCCGAAACGCTGTGCCAGCTTATCGAAGGAGAATTATTCATGACGCCCTCGCCGACGACTATTCATCAACTTATTTCAAGCCGATTAGAATTTTGGTTAATTCAGTTTGTCGAGGAACGCGGTCTTGGCCTGGTGCTTGACGCTCCTTTGGACGTACACCTTACCGATCAGAATGTTTACCAGCCCGATATTATTTATATATCAAACGAAAACAAATCAATCATCCGGGAGCGCATCAAAGGAGCGCCCGACTTAGTGATGGAAATTCTTTCCGAATCGACAGGATACTTAGATATCAAGACCAAGAAGAAAGTGTATGAAGCGTCGGGAATTAAAGAATACTGGATTATCGATCCGATGGAAAAAAGCGTGGAAATCT
>JBBIRG010000076.1:6099-8794 GCA_037441945.1 Bacteroidota bacterium
AATACACATTAAAACAACAGGTCATGGAAAGCGGATTCGCCGATTCGATCCTTCTTAAAGGTTTTTCCGTTGATATTTCAAAATTATTTATTTCTCCGTAAAAAATCAGAAGTTAAACTTCTGTGCAATTGAACCGATCAATGATTGTGTAAATAAAGCCGTTTTTCGAGGTGAAGTTAAAAAAAACGAAAATGATAAAATCTAACCAACCGGCGACGGCCTAGCATTGATAAACATATTATCTCGGCCATTCAGCGGGGTTGTTTGTTTAACCGCTAAGTTCGCGAAGGAAACGCAAAGAAAAACAAAAAATATTTCAAAACCTTTGCGTTTTGCCTCTGCGCCTAATGCGGTTAAGTTTGTTCTTTATTTTAACAACATGAGTTTGACGGTTTTGGTAAACGAGCCGGATTCGAGTCTGCATAAGTACTCGCCGGAATGGACTGCAGAGATTCGGGATTGAATATTCGGGTCTATTATTCCTTATCTGCAATTTTTCTTATATTCCGCGCAATATCGATTTGAAGGGCAATAAATTCAAGCGCCAGACCAAGGACCCATACGGCTGTAAAGGCGCCCAAAATTCCAAACAGAATACTTTTAAAGAATGCGCCGAATTTCCATTTTGTCAGTTCAATGAGTTGATTAAAATTCGATTGCTGAGATTTTACCGTTTGCTGGGCTTTCTTATACTTATCGTCAAATAATTCATACTGGGGACGAAGTGTTTCCCGTAAATAATCCGCACTGAATTTTTTTTCATTCGACAGTTCAAGAATGCGCGCGGCGGCAAGACCGGAATTGATTTCAAATAACAATTTCTGCTCATCCAACCGGTTAAGACTTAGGATGGCTCCGGATATATCCCGGCGGTAATAAACGACATTTCTCAAATTCCATTGATTTTGATAATCTTTATTGATGATTTTATTCGCTATCGCTTGCGCGTCGCTTGATCCTTGAGAAACGGAAACTAATTTTTCATTCGCATCGGCCCGGATGATTTTCACGGCAGAATCCTTATACGTATTGACCATTTTTACGATCGAGTCGGTTTTCTGAGACCAGTCGACTTTTTCATCCATGATTAAATTCTTCAGTTCCATCTCGAATTTCTGACCGTCTTTTAAATCCTTTTCGGCTTTTTCTCTTTGTTGGACTAATTCTTTTGACGGAACCATTTCAATCCATCCGCCGAGAATGCCGTTTACAAAATAGAAAACAACCGACAAAATGATCACCAGTTCGAAATAGAACAACAGTTTGGTGAGAAAATACTGGCGGGAGCCGGCTTCTTCGGTTTCTTTTTCTTCAGAAGTTTTGGCTATTCGATGGACGGCCTTCTGGATATAAAAAACCGGCGCGTAAAAGATTGAGAAAATAATTTTAATAAAACCGATAAAAAACCGCACGGCGTCTTTTTTCATGATGACGCCGATCAACAGGCCAAGAAACACAAGAAACAATATCACGTAAACAACGAGATATTGAGACAGATAGAGATACAATTCTTTCATGACGGGGACTCCTTTGGGTTTTCGAGTGAATGGTTTTAACCGCAGAAAAACACAGAGCGCACAGAAAATAATATTTATAAAAATCCCTGTGTTTCTGTGTTCTCCGCGGTTAAGTTCGTTTTATTTTAACAACATGAGTTTCATGGTTTTTGTAAACGAACCGGATTCGAGCCTGTACAGGTACACACCTGAACTGACGGCTTGTCCCTGATTATTCTTGCCGTCCCAGATCACGGAATGATAGCCCGCTTGTTTATTTCCGCTAACTAACGTTCGGACTTCCTGACCCAACAAATTGTAAATCTTTAACGTTACATTTGACGAATTCGGCATATCGAATTTGATCGTCGTTGTGGGGTTGAATGGATTGGGGAAGTTGGGATGAACGGCGAATTTTATAGGCGCTATATTATCATCTTCGATGCCAACTAAAAAGGGCGTATTGAATTGAAAAGTATCTGATGAAGCGGCCTGAATAAAGCCGTCACTCACAATAGACGTCCAGAAATAAGCCGTTAGAGGCAACAGCCTGTTTAAGGCGTTAAACACATAATTGGTGTCCGTTAACCCCGATATCGTAGTATCAATATTAGAACCGAATAATCTGAAAACATAGGTTAAGACATCCATATCGGCGTCAATCGATTTATGCCATAAGAAATGAACGGGATCATTCCAACCAGGCAGTGTATCCTGATTTTGCGGAGCGATTAGACTAAAAGGTTGTGGCGGATCATTCACATTCGTTATCGTTACCATAAAAGTATCCGAAACAGATAGACTGCCGTCGCTTGCCGATACTTTTACGCTGACATTCCCATAAAAATCTGTGTCGCTGATTAAATACAATGAATCATTGGTTATGTGAGGATTTACACCGGGTGATAAATTAAACGCCGTATATGAGAGATTCGGGTTATCTATATCATGAAAAACAGGCGATATCAAAACGACAAAAAGTTTTCCAAAATCTTCCAAATAAGTAGTATCTCTCAAAGCATTGACAACATTAGGAGCGTCATTGACCGGATTAATAGTAACCTGAAAAGTATCTCTTGCTATGGCCAACGACGGATCGGTTGCCGATAAGTAAATCAGCGTTTCGCCTATCGAATCCTGAACGGTATTCACGTATAGACTGTCATTCGATATTTGAATTGACAATCTTGTTAGATTTG
>JBBIRG010000077.1:0-8635 GCA_037441945.1 Bacteroidota bacterium
AAAAAACATCCCTGTTATCCGCATGGCTGTCGTTCTTCAGGATACGTGCGCCCAGACGGACTGCTTCCGGCGGTTTATCCAACACCGGGGAGATGACGGCAAGTCAAATTGCTTTCTACGCGGACGCTTTCGCCTCGGTCGCCGGATACCGGTTCAAAAATCCTTTACTCCTGATCCAGGCTCTGAAACACCGGTCGTATCTCAATGTTACATCCGAAAATCGCAACCAGTCTTACGAGCGCCTTGAGTTCCTTGGCGATGCCGTCCTGAATCTGATCGTCACGGAAATGCTGTATACGAAATTTCCCGGCCAGGACGAGGGAACGATGACGAAAGAAAAAGCGACGCTCGTCAACAAGAAAATCCTTGCCGACAAAGCCTCGGTTATGCGACTTGGCGAATTTATACTGCTGAGCGAATGCGAGGAAAAGGGCGGAGGAAGAAAGCGTTCCTCCATCCTCTCCGACGTCCTGGAAGCGGTCATTGGAGCGGTTTTTCTCGACAGCGGTTACGCGGAATGCCGGAAAATAGCGCTGAATCAAATCTACGACGATCTCGACGGCATACTGAACGACCATCAAAGCGTCAATTTCAAGGGCACGCTGCTGGAACTGGCGCAGGGAAAAAACTTGGGCATGCCGGTTTACAGCGTCATTAACGAAAAAGGCCCCGAACACCGGAAAGAATTCACCGTTCAGGTCAGCGTGGGCAATACCACGTACGGAACGGGAAAGGGATGGAGCAAAAAAGAAGCCGAACAAATTGCAGCTCGTGAAGCGCTGATAAAACTGAACACACTGAAACTCTAAAAAGGAACGGAACATGAAAAAAATATGTGTCGTCGGAACGGGATATGTAGGATTAGTCACTGGAGCCTGCCTGGCTGATTTCGGCAATTATGTGGTATGCGCGGATATTGATGAAGACAAAATCCACAAACTAAAGCAGGGTATTATCCCGATTTATGAACCGGGACTCAAAGACGTTGTCGGCCGGAATGTCGCCAAGAATCGCCTGGTTTTTTCCACCGACGTAGTCAGCGCGATTAAGGATACGGAAGTGATTTTCATCGCCGTCGGAACGCCGCCTGGAGCTGGAGGAGAAGCGGATTTATCCACGGTACTGAAAGTTTCGGAAACCATCGCGAAAAACATGAACGGTTATAAAGTCATCGTCACCAAAAGCACCGTTCCCGCGGGAACCGGCGAAAAAGTCCGTCAGGTCATTTTAAAACACGGACCGGCGAACGCGGAGTTCGACGTGGTTTCCAATCCCGAATTTCTGCGCGAGGGCTCCGCGGTTGATGATTTTCTCCGCCCCGACCGCGTTGTGATCGGCGTAACCGGCGAACGAGCCGCTGAAATCATGCGGCAGGTTTACCGCCCGCTGTATATCAACGAAACCCCGATGGTCGTCACCAATGTTGAGACCTCCGAAATGATCAAATACGCATCGAACGCCTTTCTCGCCGTGAAAATCTCCTTCATCAACGAAGTTGCCAACATCTGCGAGCAGATCGGCGCCGACGTCCAGGTCGTCGCTAAAGCCATGGGTCTCGACGGCCGCATCAGCCCGAAATTCCTTCACGCCGGCGGCGGATACGGCGGATCGTGCTTCCCGAAAGACACCCTCGCGCTTGTCAAGACCTCCGAAGACGTCAATACGCCGACGCTCGTCGTCAAAGCCGCTATCGAAGCCAATGAAAAACAAAAACACCGCATGGTCGAAAAAATCCGAAAACTGACCGGCGACCTGAAAAGCAAAACAATCGGACTTCTCGGAATCGCCTTCAAGCCGAACACCGACGATATCCGCGACGCCACATCGCTCGTGATCATAGAGGAAGTTCTGAAAGCCGGGGGTCGGATACAAGCCTACGACCCGGCCGCGATGGATTCCATCAAAACGCTTTACCCGCAGTTTGCAATGGATTACAAAAATGATCCCTACGAAACAGCCAGGGACGCGGATTGCCTCGTGATCGTAACCGAATGGAACGAATTCAGGGAACTGGATTTGAATAAAATCAAATCGACCATGAAATCCCCTAAGATTGTCGACTGCCGGAACGTTTACTCACCCAAAGACATGAAACAACTCGGATTTGAATACACCGGCGTAGGCCGCGGAATTAAAATGTAATTTACAAAAGGATTTCCGGAAATGAACCTTGAATCGAAAATCAAAGATAAATCCATGACGGTAGGCATCGTCGGGCTCGGTTATGTGGGCCTGCCGCTGGCCGTTGAATTCGCCGATAACGGATTCACGACCATCGGCATTGATGTGGACGAAAAAAAAGTCAACAGTGTAAATGCCGGAAGGAATTACATCGAAGACATCCCCAATGAGCGCCTCCAGCAATGCGTCCAGTCGGGTAAACTGAAAGCCGAAGCCCATTACGGCAGCGTCAGTCAGATGGATGCGATATTCATCTGCGTCCCGACGCCGTTTACTGACAACAAGGAGCCTGACGTCACATACATTGTTGATTCCTCCAAATCGATCGCCAAAGGACTGCGCAAAGGACAGTTGATTATTCTGAAGAGCACAACATTCCCCGAAACGACGGACGGCATTGTTCTGCCGATATTGGCCGCGACGGGATTGAAAGTCGGCGAGGATTTTTACCTTGCGTTCTCTCCGGAACGCATTGATCCTGGCAACAAACAGTTCATGACGCACAACACGCCCACGGTCGTCGGCGGATACACGCCCCGTTGCACGGAACAAGCCTGCCTGGTGAACGCGCAGATTATCGAAAAGATCGTCCCGGTATCGACGACGAAAGCGGCGGAAATGTGCAAACTTCTGGAAAATATTTTCCGCAGCGTAAACATCGCTCTCGTGAACGAACTGGCGCAGTTGTGCGACCGTATGGGCGGCATCAATATGTGGGAAGTGATCCGCGCGGCGTCAACCAAACCGTTCGGGTACATGCCGTTTTATCCAGGCCCCGGCATCGGCGGACACTGCATTCTCATCGATCCGTATTACCTGTCCTGGAAAGCCCGCCAGTATGATTTTCATACCAATTTCATCGAACTGGCCGCGGAAGTCAACGAGAACATGCCTTATTACTGCTACTCGATGATCGTGGAATGCCTCGCCGCGCAGGGCGTAAAATTATCCGAAGCGAAGATCCTGGTTCTCGGCGCCGCTTTCAAAAGAGACGTCGATGATATCCGCCACTCCCCTTCCCTGAAAGTCATGGAAATCCTTATGCAGCGGGGAATCACGAACGTCTTTTACAACGATCCGCACGTGCCCGAAGTCGAGTTACTTGGGAAAAAATTTAATTCGCAGACGCTCACGCCTGATCTTCTGAAAAAAGTCCATTGCGTGTTTGTCGGCACCGACCATTCCACGTACGATTATGACATGATCATGAATCACGCGCGTTATATCCTCGACGCTCGCAACGCCGTCAAAGAACGCAAGAACCCGGATTGCAAAGTAATGGTGCTTGGTTCGGGCAAGTTTATGCATGAGCTGATGTAAAATAAATAAGGATTCTTTATTTTGAAAATCATTTGTGTGGTCGGCGCGAGGCCGAATTTCATGAAAATGGCGCCGATCCTCCGCGCGTTCAGGAAATACGGGCATTTGCAGCCGCTTTTAGTCCATACCAACCAGCATTACGACGCGAAAATGTCGGATGTGTTTTTCAAGGAACTTGGGATGGCCGAACCGGATATTCATTTGAACGCGGGCTCGGGAACTCATGCCGTTCAGTCCGCCGATATCATGATCCGTTTTGAAAAAGCCCTGATGGACGAAAAACCCGGCCTGGTGATTGTCGTCGGCGACGTGAACTCCACGCTGGCCTGCTCCGTCGCCTCCGCGAAACTGCATATCCCGGTTGCCCATGTTGAAGCCGGCCTTCGCAGCAACGACCGCTCAATGCCCGAGGAAATCAACCGCTTGGTCAACGATACGCTTTACGATTATCTGTTTACCACCGAATCCAGCGGAAACGAAAATCTCATCCGTGAAGGTAAAAAACAAAATCAGATTTTTTTCACCGGCAACGTTATGATCGACACGCTGGTCTATACCATGCCGAAAATCGATCAATCGTCTATCATCAAGCAGTTCCCCGTAAAATCCGGCCATTACGCGCTGGTCACGCTGCACCGCCCTTCAAACGTGGATCAACCCGATTCGCTCAACCGGATACTGACTGTTTTCGAAACGATCACGCAATCACTTCCGGTTCTGTTTCCCATTCATCCGCGCACACGAAAGAACCTCGATTCGTTTGGCTTCCAATCCCGCGTCGAAAAAATGAAAGACTTGATTTTAACCGATCCGATTGGTTACATTGATTTTTTGAATCTGATGAAAAACGCGAAATGCGTTATATCGGATTCCGGCGGACTACAGGAAGAATCAACATTCCTGCGGGTTCCCTGTTTGACGATGCGCGAAAACACCGAACGCCCGGTTACAATAACTGTAGGAACGAATACGCTGGTTGGTTCTGAACCGGCCGTAATCCTGGGGCATTTTGAAAAAATCATGAACGGCACTTATAAAAAAGGCGACATCCCCGAATTATGGGACGGGCACGCGGCAGAGCGGATTGCCGATATTATATCGCGAATTTAGGAAACAGAATTAAAAAAGATGGATTTAAAAAATAAATCAGTTTTAGTCACAGGCGCCGATGGATTTATCGGCTCGCATCTAGTTGAAGAATTAGTGCCGCTGTGCGGAAAAGTCAGGGCGCTGTCCCTGTACAATTCTTTCAATAACTGGGGCTGGCTGGAAGACGTTCACTGCAAAAATGACGTGGAAGTTATCTGCGGGGACGTACGCGACGCCTATTTCTCGCAGAACCTTCTGACCGGCACCGACGTCGTATTTCATCTCGCCGCTTTAATCGCGATTCCCTATTCCTACATCGCCCCGTCCAGTTATATCGACACTAACGTTCTGGGTACGCTGAACATCTGCCAGGCCGCGCAGGTCAACCGTTGTGAACGCGTCCTGATCACATCGACCAGCGAAGTGTACGGCACCGCGAAATACGTCCCCATCGATGAATCGCATCCGCTCCAGCCGCAGTCGCCCTACAGCGCGAGTAAAATCGCCGCCGATGCCCTGGCCATGAGTTTTTATTCATCATTTGACCTGCCGGTCACCATCGCGCGCCCGTTCAACACGTACGGTCCGCGGCAAAGCGCGCGGGCGATCATTCCCTCGATCATCACGCAACTCGCTTCCGGAAAGAACCCGGTCAGCCTCGGCGACACTACGCCCACACGGGACCTGAATTATGTCAAAGACGTCTGCCGCGGCTTCATTATGCTGGCGCAGTCTGACCAGACCATCGGCGAAACCGTCAACATCGGCTCCGACTCCGAAATCAGCGTTAAGGATCTTTTTTATACGATTGCCCGGCTTATGAATCAAAACGTTGAACTCGCGTTCGACAAGGACCGTATCCGTCCTCCGAAAAGCGAGGTTTTCCGGCTCCGCTGCGACAATACAAAAATCAGAAACCTTACGGATTACCGCCCGGATGTCCCGCTGGAAGATGGCCTGAAACACACTATTCAATGGTTCACGGCGAAGGAATATATTATCAAATACAAATCGGAGATTTACAATGTCTAAGCGCGCCGTGATCCTTGCCGGGGGCAAAGGCACGCGCCTTCTCCCGTTTACCGTTGTGTTGCCGAAACCCCTGATGCCTGTGGGTGATTATCCCATACTTGAAATCGTCATCCGGCAATTAGCTAAAAACGGCTTCGGTCATATCACGCTGGCCGTCAACCATCTGGCGGAAATCATCATGTCCTTTTTCGGCGACGGCTCCAAATGGGGAATCCGGATTGATTATTCCCTCGAAGAAAAACCATTAGGCACCATGGGTCCGTTAAAACTCATTAAAGATCTTCCGGAACATTTCCTGATCATGAACGGCGACGTGCTGACCGACCTGAATTTCGGGCAATTTTTCGATGAACATGTTTCAGGCAATCGCCTGTTTACCATTTGCGGGTACCGTCGCACTTATAAAATCGGTTATGGAGTTCTGGAAACGGATCATACAGGGCATTTAACCGAATTTACCGAAAAGCCGGAAACCGTGTATTCCGTCAGTTCCGGCATCTACGCCGCCGGCCGAGGGATTTTATCCGTCATTCCTGACGACCGGCCATTCGGGTTTGATCACCTGATGCATGAACTGATCCGCCGCGGCACGCCCGCTTTCGTGAAGCCCTTTAGCGGGAAATGGCTTGATATTGGCAGTCCGGACGATTATCTTGAGGCAACCAAATTATTTGATTCGGAAAAGGAATCTTTCATTTGACGTTGGCCGGTCATATACATTTTTTTCATTAAACTCTGTGGAAACGAAATGAGCCTGAGAAAAAATATTTTTTTCCTTGTAATTTGCGCGTTGTTCATGATTTCGCATTTCAGCCCTTGCTTAGCCCAGCGGGATACAAAAAGGGATATGCTGAAAAAAATCAATCCCCGCTCCGAAAAAAAAGATGAGTTAAAGGAAAAAACGTCCTTATCGGTAGCAAGTTCCCTGCTGACAAAAGACGCCTTGGAATCGGAGATCAACGCCGACGAGTACAAAGTCGGACCCGGAGACCAGCTTCTGATATCGTTATGGGGGCAGGTTAATGAATCGTTCCCGGCGGTCGTTTCACCGGAAGGATTCGTACTGGTGCCGTCGGTGAAGGAAATCGACGTGCGGAATCTCACGCTGAATGAAACGAAAGACCGCATCAAAAAGGAAATGAAAACCATCTACAGCAGCATGGATATTTCCGTCAGCCTGATGTCGCTCCGTTCATTCCGGGTACAGGTAACCGGGCTGGCCGAAATGCCGGGTTCGTTTGTGGTATCGCCGATTGACCGCGTATCGGATGTCGTGGCGCAGGCCGGGGGCATCACGGATTCCCTGCATGCTTCGCTCCGCAATATTCAGGTCCGGAGAAAAGACGGCACGGTACTCAAAGCCGACCTGATCCGCAAGATACATACCGGTGATGCAAAAGCCGATCCTATCCTGCACGACGGCGACGTCATTTTCATCCCTCCGAAATATTCGACAATTGATATATACGGCGCGGTGGCGATTCCGGGAAAATATGAATTCACGCACGATGAAACCATCCATGATATCATCGAACTGGCCGGCGGATTAAAATTCGGGGCTGATTCTGCCGGAATTGAGTTAGTCCGTTTCAAAGATGACACCAGCCGCGCATATATTTTTGAAAAAATCGATCTCCGGAAAGTCACCGCCAGACTCAGCGATAAATCACTCAATCTGATCATTCAGCCCAATGACCGCTTATTTGCCAGATCAATCCCTAAATTCCAGGAAAAGAAAAACGCGTTCATCCGGGGCGAGGTAAGGCTTCCCGGAACCTACTCCATCGTGGAAGGAACAACCAAGATCAGCGATATCATCAGGGCAGCCGGGGGGTTCATGCCCGATGCCGCGATATCCAACATCGTTGTATACCGGGACATCCGGTATGAGGGCCGGGACTCGGAGTTTGAACGATTACAGCTCACTCAGATCATGGAAATGAATGACCTTGAAAAATCTTATTTCAAGGCAAAATCCAGGCAATATTACCCTACCGTGCAAACCGACTTTGAACAGTTGTTTGACGGTGAATCCATCAATCCCAAATTAGATATTTTCCTGAAAGACGGCGATGTGATTGACATCGCCCGCAAGAAGAAGACTGTCCGCATAATCGGCGGTGTGGTATCGCCCGGCATCATCGACTGGGTGAAGGATGTTGATTATACGTATTATGTCAATAAATGCAAAGGTTACACCACCCGAGCGGATAAAAGCGAAATCCGGGTTATCCGTCCCGGAACGGAAAGCTGGATTCAGGTCAGCCGGAAAACCGAAATCAACGACGGCGACATCCTTTTCATCCCTGAAAAAGAACCGATCGACGGCTGGAAAGTATTCCGCGAAACCGTCGCGATGGTGGGACAGCTAGCTTCCATTACAGCGACGATCATTTTGATTTATTATACTGTCAATAAGTAATTATTATCCAAAGAGCAGATGATTTATGAGTTATAATGCACAACAGTTCAGTTTACTGGATGTAATCCTTATCGTTAGCAGATACCTGCGATGGTTGATTGGAGTGCCGTTATTTGTAACGCTATTTGTGGGTATTTATGTATTCATGAAACCAAAAATATATGAAGGAAAAGCCACAATATTACCGGCTGCCGGTTCCTCATCCGGAATATCTCTCAATAAAATTGCCGGATTTGATCTTTCAGGTATGGGGCTTGGCAGTATGCTTGGCGGTGGACAATTGGCCAATTTATATCGATATCTGAGTATTATACAAAGTAAAAGAGTCAGTGTTAGCGTCATCGAAAAATATGACCTGATGAACCGGTATAACACCAAATATTTAGATGATTGCATCAAGGTATATAAAGCAAATTTGGGAACAGATATTGACGATGAAGCCGGAATTTTGACACTTACATTTAAATATCCCGATGATCCTCAGACTGCCGCAGATATTACAAATCACATCATACAGCTGATGATTGAAATCAATAAAGAATTATCCGTAAGTCTTGCTAAATCACAAAAGAATTTCATAGAACACCGGTA
>JBBIRG010000078.1:0-3675 GCA_037441945.1 Bacteroidota bacterium
CGTCCGAGCGCGAATAACAAACGGTCGCCGCGAAGAACGGAACCGTTATCGGTTTCGGCGACAGCTTCCCCGTACTGAAGGCTGATGCGCCGGCAACCAGTACCGGATAAATAACGGATGTTACCGTATGGAAAATTATTTTTCAGATGATCGGATATTTCGCTGTCGAGGAATTTCAGAAGTTTTCCCCCCATGTCCAGCAGAGTGACTTTCACGCCGAGCGCCGCGAAAATGGTCGCGTACTCCGAACCGATCACGCCGCCGCCTATGATGATCAGTGTTTTCGGGATTTCACGCAGATCCAGCAGACTTTTGGAATCGAGAATGATTTCATCGTCGAACGGAATATCGGCTGGACGACGCGGCTTGGAGCCCGTCGCGATGATCACGTAACGGCCATCGAGAAATATTACCCGTCCGTCTGATGATTCGACGGAAACCTGTTTCGCGCTGACAAACGACGCGGCCCCGTAATACAGCGTTACTCCGGCCTGGTCTAGCTGATATCGAATTATCCGGCGCTCTTCCGCGCGTACAGCATTCAGGCGCTCGCGAAGCTGTTCCATGGAAACGATTGGCCGCTCCGGCCAAATGCGCCGGTAGATCTGTTTCGGGTAAAATCCGGTAAGTTGTAAAACGGCCTCCCGCAGCGTCTTACTGGGAAAAGTACCCGTATTGATGCAGACGCCACCGATCTCATCCTCCATCTCAATAACTGCGACGCGGCTGCCGTACTGCGCGGCCTCTATGGCCGCGGAAAATCCCGCCGGACCGGAACCGATTACAATGAAATCATAAATAAAGGAATTTTCGGACGACATGGGAACGCTTTCTGTCCAATGGTCGAAACTAAAGTAAAATATACAATTTTGGAATGTTTATCAAAAAATATTTTATTTGGAAATCCAGGGAACGCTCGCTTCCAAATAAAGGACATACGCCGTATTACGGATGAGAAATATCGGGCGTTAACGGAGTAATTTTCTGTTTTTGGATTTCATCACTTCAAAGGGTTCCTGCGCTTCTTCGATCCCGAATGCTTCGTAACTTTCTCCCTAACCTGGACAAGCCAGAACCAAAATGGGAAATAAAACCATCAAAGTTGAACTTGAAATAATTCTTTGCAAACGCTTTATGATAAAGGCTTAGCGCTGTTGATGAAAAATATTCTGCCGCAAAAAACACGAATTTCATTTATAAGGCGCTAAAAATCTAAAATTGGTTTTGCCATCCTGACTTGTCGGAATCACCAAGACATCCCGGTATATCGGGAAAATACAAGGTTAAAACAATAATTTGTTATCATTATTAAACTATTTTTGGGTGAATAAAATATTTATTAAAATAACTCGTAAACCATTCCCTCGTACCGCTGTAGCGGTCTCGGTACAAGTATGTGCTTTGTGTTTTCGTATCTGAGTGGCGAGTTGGATTTAGTTTTTCAGTCAACCTATTAAACGAAATCAAGCGAATACGATGCCAAACATATCATTTGCATATATCATTCGAAAATGATAAAATTGTTTTTATATGTATATGAACTTTATTTAAACACAAATTTAAGGATTATCTTTATGAAACGCAGGCTAATCATTCAATCGTTGGCGCTATATCTTCTGTTCGTTTTTACTGCTCCCATGGTTTCTGCAGACGAAGGGATGTGGACATTCGATAATTTGCCAAAAAAACAATTGAAGGAAAAATACGGTTTTGAGCCGACGGATAAATGGCTGGAACATATCCGTCTGTCTTGCGTTCGTTTCAACGACGGGGGATCCGGAGCTTTTATTAGTCCGAAAGGTTTGGTTCTGACCAATCACCATGTCGCGCTTGGCCAATTGCAGAAAATGTCCGACGAGAAAAACAATTATGTGCAGAACGGTTTTTATGCGCGGAAACAACAGGATGAAATCAAGTGTCCCGATCTCGAACTGAATGTGTTGATGCATCTGATCAATATTACCGATAAAGTACAGGCTGCAGTCAGTTCCGGTATGAAAGGGAAGGCGATCATTGAAGCGCAGGACCTTGTCATCGCGCGCTGGCAGAAGCATTATTATGATTCTACCGGATTGCGCACCGATGTCGTGTCGCTGTACCAGGGGGGCGAAATCTGTCTGTACCTCTATAAAAAGTACACTGATATCCGGTTGGCGTTCGCGCCGGAACAAACCATCGCTTTCTACGGAGGGGATTATGACAATTTCACATACCCGCGTTATAACCTTGATATGGCTATGTTCCGCGTATATGAAAACGGGGAACCCTTAAAGAACGAACATTATTTGGTCTGGAACAACGAGGGCGCCGCTGAAGACGAGCTGGTTTTTGTATCCGGACATCCCGGTGGAACCGACCGCATGCAGACTGTTTCTCAGCTGGAATTTCAGCGGGACGTGGAACTGCCGCTCACGCTGGACATGTTAAACCGCCGTCTGAAGATGTACAAGCAATACGCCGAACTGGGCCAAGAACAGGCCCGTCAAGCGCTCGGATCGATATTTGGCATCGAGAACGGGCTTAAAGCAATACGGGGACAATACAACGGTTTGCGAGATACTTCCATTATGAACAAAAAAATCCGGGAAGAGGCTGATTTCCGGCTGAAAGTCGAAACAAACAAGGAATTGAAGAAACTGTATAAAAAGAATTGGGAAATCATCGCGAAAGCCAAGAAGAAAGAAGCGGAATTAGTAAGGCCGCTGCGTTACCGTTCTCTGAAAAGCGCCCGCCTGACCGGCATCGCGACCCAGATCATTAATTACGTATCGCAAATGCTGTTGCCTGACGAGCAGCGCGCGAATGCTTACCGTGAATCCAATAAAGCGTCGCTTGAACTGCGCCTGTTCTCTCCGGCGCCGGTTTATATGGATCTCGAAGAACTGATGCTCGCCGACGGGTTGCAGGAATCACTTGACCAGCTCGGGCCTAATGATCCCTTTGTCAAAACCGCGCTGAACGGCCGTTCCCCCAAGGATGCCGCCGCTTTCATGATTAAAAATACACGTCTTCAAGAACCGGAGTTCAGGAAAACATTAGCTTATGGCGGAATGAGCGCTTTGAAAGAATCCGGCGACGAACTGCTGACGGCTGTTTTGAGAACCTTTTCGGTCAATAATGAAGTTAAGAAAGAGTACAACGAAAAAGTCAGCGATGCTATCACTCTGGCTGAAGAATCGCTTGCCAAAGCCCGTTTTGCGGTTTACGGAAAAGAAAAAAATCCCGACGCAAATTTCACGCTTCGTTTATCGTACGGTAAAATCGCCGGATACCCGATGAACGGGACCATCGCGCCATATAAAACAACCTTCTACGGCCTCTACGACCGGGCGTACAGTTTCAATTTTAAAGAACCGTTTAACCTGCCCGAACGGTTTAAGACAATGAAAGACAAGCTGAATCTGTCCACACCGTTCAATTTTGTAAGCACCTGCGATATCATCGGCGGGAACTCCGGCTCTCCGGTCATCAACCGGAAAGGGGAGTACGTTGGGCTCGTATTCGACGGCAACATTGAAAGCCTGGTCGGTAATTACTATTTTGACAATTCAGTTAACCGCTGTGTCGCGGTTCACAGCGCCGCAATGATCCATGCCATGCGGGTCCTATACGACGCCGGCGAACTAGCCGATGAAATTGAAGGTAAAAAAAAATAATTATCAAATGACTCCTTCA
>JBBIRG010000078.1:3706-8622 GCA_037441945.1 Bacteroidota bacterium
CACGGTGAAGCCGAGGATATCGGCGGGAAAATAAAATCCGACGCTGAACGACCGCTGACCGACGAGGGATGTAGAGATATCCGGCTGATCGCAAAAGCCATGAACCGTCTCGGTATGGGTTTCACCGCGATACTCAGCAGTCCGTTGGTTCGGGCGCTGCAAACCGCTGAAATCATCGCCGAAAACATGAAATCAAGGGAATTGATCAAAGTGACCGATACGCTGGGCATCCCTCCATCGCGCACCGGGCTTATGCAGGAATTGAAACAGTTTACCAAAGACGATCATATCCTTCTGGTCGGGCACGAGCCGAATATGGGCATTCTTTCGGCCTTTTTTCTTGGCAACGATAAAATGCTGGTCAATTTTAAAAAAGGCTCGCTGTGTAAAATCGAAGTCCTGCGCTTTCATCCGACGCCCCGCGGCGAACTGAAATGGTTCCTATCGCCCAAGCAGATGAAATGGATCGGGGAATCCTAACCTGGACAAGCCAGAACCAAAATGGGAAATAAAACCATCAAAGTTGAACTTGAAATAATTCTTTGCAAACGCTTTATGATAAAGGCTTAGCGCTGTTGATGAAAAATATTCTGCCGCAAAAAACACGAATTTCATTTATAAGGCGCTAATGCAATGAATATCCGGCAAATTTTCCAACGGCGGCCGGTGAGGCGCCTGGCGGCTATCGACATCGGAACGAATTCGTTTCACTTGGTCGTCGTCGAATGGGACGCCGAGGGCAAAGTCCGCGTACTCGACCGCGCGAAGGAATATGTTCGACTGGGCAGCGGCGGGAAAGATATGAAAATCATTTCGCAGGACGCCATAGACCGGGGATTGCGCGTCCTGCAAACATTTGCCGATATCGCTCACGTGAATGAAGCGCCGGTGCGCGCCGTGGCTACCAGCGCCGTTCGTGAAGCGCTGAACCAGAAAGAATTTATCCGGCGCGCGAAAAACGAGGCCGGCATTCATATCGAAGTAGTATCAGGTCTCGAGGAAGCGCGCCTGATTTATCTAGGCATACTGAATGCCGTACCGGTGTACAATAAAAAAATCCTGATGATCGACATCGGCGGAGGAAGCGTGGAATACCTCATCGGATACCGCGGGGAGCCGCTGTACGCGGCCAGCCTGAAACTGGGAACGATACGGCTGACCCAGCGTTTTTTTAAAAATCCCGTGATCCGCAAAGAGGATCTGCAGGCCTGCCGGAAGCATATCCGGGGATTCATTTCGCATGTCGAAACCGAGACGAAAAGACTGCAGTTCGATCTGGCCGTGGGTTCTTCGGGTACGATCCAAAATGTTGCCGGGATGATTACAGGAATGCAAAAAACCGAATATGTTTCTGTCAAGAATACGTTCACCGCTAAAGAACTCCGGCAGATCACGGCGCGAATTCTGAAGGCGAAAAATCATGAGCAGCGCTTAAAAATCGCCGGCATTGACCCGAAACGCGCCGATATCCTGACCGCCGGTTCTCTCGTTCTGCAGGAATCCTTTGACGTTCTCAAAATAAAGGAAATGGCCGTTTCCGATTACGCTTTGCGCGAAGGGATTGTTTTTGACTATATCCGCAACCGTCTTCCTGCGCTTGATCCAAAACGGAAATTGGAACAGTTGCGTCATCAGAGCGTCGTTCGCCTTGCGAAACAATTCAAGTTCGATACCGGTCATTCGGAACAGACGGTGTCGCTTGCGCTTCAGCTATATGATCAGCTTATCCCGCTTCATCAGCTCACTGACCGGGAAAGGGAAATGCTCGAATACGCCGCGATTCTGCATGAGGTTGGGTTGTTCATTTCTCATGACCAGCATCACCGGCACAGTTATTACCTGATCCGAAACGCTGAATTGCCCGGTTTTACAGATACTGAGAAAGAAATCATCGCCAACATTGCGCGTTATCACCGCAAAAGCCATCCGAAAAGCCGTCATGAAGGGTTTTCAAACCTGACGCCGGAAGATCAGATGACCGTCCGCAAACTATCGGGAATCCTGCGCGTGGCCGACGCTCTTGACCGGAGCCACCGGAAACGGATCAAGAAAATTACATGCGAAATCAAACCCAAAAAAGTCATCGTTCGTTTCAGAGCCGGAGGCGACACGAATCTCGAGATCTGGGCTGTTGACATGAAAAAGCAATTATTTGAGGAAGTTTTTCGTCGAAAAATTATTGTCGAGTGAGCCGAGATTGAAATCGCGCCGAGAATTCAGGTCAGTTCATTACGTTTTACTTTTTAAATGCTTATAAACGAGGCAGCCTGAGTGGTGAAAAAAATGTTGAGGATAGCGGTACTTTGGTGTTCGGCTGTTTCTTCGCCTGATGACAAAATCAGAGATGGAATAGTGTATGCAGATATCAATTCTTGTACAAGTCAATCCGGCGCAGCATCGGTATTGGCGTGAATATGCGCGGTAGCAGCAGGAATTACATTGTTACGACGTTGTGCAATTGTAATGCTGCAGAGTTGCAGGCGCGATTCGCAAGGGAAGAGACGGAAAATTCTATTTTTGTCAGGAAATCACATGAAGCTATTTTCTTGATTATTTGAAGCCGGAGATTTATATTCACAAGTTATGTTTTAGTCGGTGATCTTGATAAGGAGATAACGCATCGAAACATTGCCTCATAAAAAGTCATGGATAAAACGCTGGTCGGTAGTGTTCCGCCTTTTTATTCGACAGCAGAATTATCTTTTTCTTCGTTTGGTTATTCTCTTTACGCTGATTATCGTACCGGTATTGTTTTTTCCGGAAACGGAATTCACCCGCTATTCGGAATACAAAATCGGAGCCATCTCGCCCAGCGAAGTCCGGGCCCCGTTCACTTTTCCAGTCTACAAAAGCGAATCACAGCTGAACCAGGAACGCAAAGAAGCGGAGAACCTGATTGCGCCGGTGTTTGACCGGATCGACGACATTTCAAAATCCCAGGTCGCGAATCTGGACGAATTTTTGTCCTTAATTGAACAATTGAGGTACGCGCCGAAACCTATACAGTATACCGACAATGACGGCAGAACCCAGGCATTCATACCTCAGGCTTTCGATTCGCTGAAAAGCAACATCAGCAAAAATTACGGCATTAACATGGTCGAAAACCGCTGGCAGTTGCTGATTGGCGATGAAAATATTAAGAAAACCAAAACCGTGAAGCCGTCGAAAAAAGATTCTGCGGATAAAAAACTGAAGAAACAGGATATAGGGAAATACCTTTCAAATGCCCAGTTTGATGAATTCATCAAGGATCTCGTCACGATTCTGAACGACCAGATGGCCTACGGTATCATCAACATGGATAAAAACCAGTTCAAAAGCCCGATCTCTCCTGTGACACTGCGGCACGATCTTCACGAGACCACGGAATTCATCAAAAACGCGAACGACATCGACGAGGCGCGTTACCGTATCCAGGATATGCTGAAATCGTATTATAAAGATCAGCGATTAGTCAATATCGGCTATGAGATACTTTCGCTCTTTACCACGTCAAATATTATTTACAACGAAAAAGAGACCAAACGGCGGAAGGAAGACGCGTTCAACAGCGTGCCGCAAACCTACGGTTTTGTCCTTGCCGGCGATATGATCGTCCAGAAAGGGGAGACCATTACGCCGGTAATCCACCAGCAGTTGCTGTCGCTGGAAGGCGCATGGTCGGAACGCCGTGCAATGCAGGGGGGGTTGGCCTGGCTTGTTCCGTATATCGGTCGTGGGCTTCTCGTGTTCGCGCTGATGTTCTTCCTGCTGGGTTACTTGTATCTGTTCCGCCGCGACATTTTCGAAAGCGTGAAAATGCTTACGCTTGTGGTTTCGCTGATCCTGATTGAACTGATTTTTTATTATATTTTCATCTACATCTACAGTTTCCCGGCGCTGGTCGTTCCGATCGTCCTGAGTTCGGTGCTTCTGACCACATTGTTTGACATCCGTGTGGGCTTGATCGCCACCATATCGATCGCCTTCCTGATCGGCGCGATGCAGGGTAATGAATATACGAGCGCGATGGTGCTGAGTTTTGTAGGCTCGGTCGCGTGCTTTTCAGTGAACAAATTCAGTAGGCGCCGGCATGTATTCAGTTCCATTCTCTGGGTGTCGCTTTCCTACGTGTTTATCATACTGACCATGAGTTTCGTCCAATATACCGACCTGTCCGTCGTTCTCCGCAATCAGCTTCCGTACGCGCTCATCAGCGGTGTGCTTTCAATGCTGGTGGCGTTCGGATGCCTGGTTCTTTTTGAAACGATTTTTGACGTCTGCACGACATTCACGCTGCTTGAATTGTCTGATTCCAACCATCCGCTGCTCCAGCGGCTGGCGATGCAGGCGCCGGGCACCTATCATCACAGCATCATCGTCGGGAACCTGGCCAAGGCCGGAGCGGAGCCTGTCGGCGCGAACCCATTGCTGGCTCGGGTCGGCGCGATGTATCATGATATCGGAAAAATCGATATGTCGGAATATTTCGTCGAGAACCAGGCGGGCGGCGTGAACAAACATGACCATCTTGCGCCGAGGATGAGCGCCCTGATTCTGGCGTCGCATATCAAAGTCGGGTTGGAACTGGCTGAAAAATACCGGATTCCGAAAATCATCCGCGCCTACATTCCTGAACATCACGGCAATCAGTTGATGGCGTATTTTTTTCATAAAGCGGAGGAAAATAAGCCTGAAACCGAAACTGTTTCCGAGTGGGATTTCCGCTATCCGGGCCCGAAACCGCACACGAAAGAATCTGGCATCATCATGCTGGCCGACGGCGTGGAAGCGGCGACTCATTCGATCAAGGAGCCAACCGCCAATCGCATCCGCGCGATGGTGTATTCAATAGTTCAAAACCGCCTACAGGACGGCGAACTCGATGAATGCGAACTGACCATCGGCGAACTCAAAAAAATCGCCGAAGCGTT
>JBBIRG010000079.1:0-3661 GCA_037441945.1 Bacteroidota bacterium
ATTCGCAAAATCATTTAATATCGTAGTGAGAGTTGAAGGTGCTCTCATTAGTTAACTGAAGTTTAACAAGGTGAAAGGAAAGTACCATGGCAACCAAGAAAGCCGCCGCTAAGAAACCAGCCGCTAAAAAAGCTGCTCCCAAGAAAAAAGCGGTCAAGAAAGCGGTCAAAAAAGCCAAATAACGATTAAGCTATCGTATGTAATTCCATCTGGATTACACGAAGTGAGTTTATTTGGTGAAGAGTTTGACTCTTCGAAATTTAAAAAGCAGGCATCCCCGATGTCTGCTTTTTAGTTTTTTAACCAGGCAATTCTGATTACACTGAAAGCAAATTATCCATGTTGCGGAAAAAATATTTTCACTTGTTATTTTTTTTAATCGTATTTACCGGCTGTATCATCGGCCGGCCTCTGAACGCCGGAATTTCAGGCGACACGCTGATCGTCGCCGGTAGGCCGGTGCCGCCTCTTCCCGATACGCTTATGTTCTGCGGCGAACCGGTGCTGACTTCCGACCGCGACGTTCGCGAACGGCTTAACGATATTTTTTTCCAGGTGCTCAGCCGTGAAGACCGCATTACGCTGGTTCTGCGGCGGACCGGCGCTTACTTTCCTTTTTTTGAAAAAGTGCTCCGCGAAACCGGCCTGCCTGACGACCTGAAATACCTTTCCGTCGCGGAAAGCTCCCTGAAGCTCGATGCCTATTCACATGCTGATGCCGGAGGATTATGGCAGTTCATTCCGTCCACGGCTAAAATCTGGGGACTGACGGTCAACGCCATGGTTGACGAAAGGTTTCATGTGGATAAATCCACGCGCGCTTCGCTGGCGATGCTCAAATCGCTGCGGGATGAATTTGGCAGTTGGGCGCTCGCCGCCGCAGCGTATAACGCCGGTCCCGGCAATATCCGGAAAGCCATCGCGCAGCAAGCGGATTCCAATTATTACGGACTTTTTCTTAACCGTGAAACGCGGCACTATCTTTTTCATATTGTCATAATCAAGGAGATCATCGAAAGGCCTGAGCGCTACGGTTTCCATGTACCCGCATCGTCCGTTTATCTGCCCTATGACCAAGACTGTAAAACGGTCACCCTGAGGGGTCCCGTGAAAGAACTGGGAAAATGGATTCAAAACTACGGCATGAATTACAAGCAGCTCAAGTCGCTTAACTTCTGGATCATGAAAGACCAGCTGCCGGAAGGCGATTGGACACTGCTGGTTCCCGATACCGTGCGGATTCCCGATTCAAGCCGCGCCGCAGTTAAACCCAACAACGCCAAAAATGACTCGCTTGTTTACGCCGTTCCATATGACGTCGCAGATTCGTCGCTGCATTATATTTTTTATACGGTGCGGGAAGGCGATCACATGACGAAAATTGCCGGGCAATTCCGTGTTTCCGTGAAAGACATTATCCGCTGGAACAATCTGCAATCCGACGTCGCCATGCTGAACGCCAAACTGAAAATTTATTATCCTCAGGCGCAAGCGGTTACCCACACGGTTCAGGGCGGTGAAAATCTTTACCGTATCGCCGAAAAATACCGATTATCGATCGATCAGATAAAAACATGGAACCGGCTTGATGATGATCAGATCCTTTCCGGGATGAATCTGATTTTATACCTTCCTGAAAAATGACGTCTCGATCCAAACTAATTTTTTTTCTGCAATTCCTGAATTTTTTTCTCAGCCGCTTTTTGGAATCCATACAATTCTTCACAATTCAAAACACGCTGAAAATATTTCACCGCTTCCTCTTTTTTCCCGGATTTCTCCTCGCTAAGCCCCATGTAATAATATAGTTGCGATTTGTTACGTTGCGTTGAATTAAATATTATTTCCGCTTTATTGTAATTCATTCTTGCCGAATCATATTTTTTTTGAAGATGATAACTGTATCCAAGCTGAAAGTATATTTTGGCTTTGGCGTGTTGATTAACGTATTGAATATTGTTTTTTTGAAGTAAGTTTTCCAGAATCTCGGATGAGCGCTGATATTGCTCAAGTCCGTCGTGCGCCCAGCATAACATAGAATAAAATGACGGATTGGTTGGATATTTGTTCATCAATTCCGTAGATAATTGAATGCCTTCGGAATATTTTTTTTCAAATCCGACATAAATTTCATTTAAGAAAAAAGCGGCGTCATCTTTCAAGTAAGTTCCTTTGTCCTTTGCAAGGCGCAGTTCTTCCAATCCCTTTACTTTATCGCCTTTTAATCCCAATAAAAAACTCAATGGTTTAATCATCGTCGGCAATTGCGCCGCATAATAATGATAAATGCCTAATCCATAATAAGCATCATATTCATGGGGATTCATTTTAACGGCTTTTTCAAGATAATTTTTCCCTTTTTGTCCGGACCGGTATGCTTGAAACCAATTGTTCTTAAGCGCATGATACCGTCACAGATATCCGTATGTTCCTCCCAGAAAAAGATACGCGTTCGCGTCATTTTCATTTTTTTCATAATAATTTTCGGCGACTTCTTTGGCTGTTTGCAAAGTCTCGTATAATTGTTCGGGATAATAAGGATTTCTTTGATCGGATATCCACTGCCACCATTGGGCCAACGCCTTGAACGTATACGGTTTCGGGTAATCCGGATCGGTTTTTATGATACTGTCGCAAAGTTTAATCGCATCCGGATAATAAGCAGAATAGATCAAATGGTTAATTCGTAAATACGGATCGGTTTGGGAGAAGGCGCAGTGTGATACCGGATAAACCACTACGAATAGAATAAATAAAAAATGCACGAGATACATATCGTTCCTTTTGTATAACCGGAAATTTATAATCTGACTTTTATTTGATGACTAACTGATCGACCATATCAAAGAAAATAAAAAGTTCGGGATTCAGCACCACGTCGTTAACGCGGATCTCGTAGTGCAAGTGCGGACCCGTAGAAAGTCCCGTGCTGCCCATTTTGGCGATCAGCTGATTGCGCTTAACGGACTGTCCTTTTTTGACCATATAGTTGGATAAATGTCCGTAAAGCGTTTTGATACCGTTGCCATGATTAATGATTACGGTTTTTCCATATCCGCTTCGCCAGGCGGTTGTTTCCACGATACCGTCGGCTGTGGCATAAATCGGGGTGCCCCAACGCGAGGCGATATCAATTCCGGTATGCGGTTTCCAGCTGCGGAATCCGCGCCTCGAGCCGAAGCGGTCCGTGATGCGGCCCGATCGGGTCGGGCTTATGGATGGGATGTAATTTAATTTCTCGATGTTCGCATGAATGACGGTTGTGAGTTCGTTAAAACTCTGCATTTCAAGCTGTATGCGCGTTTCTAATTCCTCGAGTTGTTTCAGGTTCGACATGACCAATTCATTCGAGTAATCGGACAGAAGATCGGGATTGTAGTTAAACGATGATTCGGCGCCTCCCGTACCGGCGTCGTTTAAAATCATGTCCACGCTGGGGAGGTTGGATATTAGGCGAAGTTCCGAATCTTTTTTAAACAGGGACTGGATTTGTTCGTCGGTATGCTTCAGGCGCAGGTCAAAATCCGACATTTGCCCGCGAAGAATTTTATTTTCTGTTCTCAGTGAAGCTAAGCGTTCGTCGCCGGAGTATTCCGAAAAGAAAATGCCGATTGCTGTCAATATAATAAATAATAATCCGATAACTGTAAATCCGAAAAAC
>JBBIRG010000079.1:3702-8581 GCA_037441945.1 Bacteroidota bacterium
CTCGGGCAAATAGATTATCCTGAATTTTCTGTCTTTCATGCCGGTTCCTTTTAATGTAAATTATTTTGCCCGTCCTGACTGTGAAGACGCTTTACAAAACTGTTAAATTAAATTTACATTTCTAAACCATTATAATTATTTGTTTATAAAAACACAAGAAAAAAATTTATGATGTTTTCGATTTTTCACTTGACATATTTTAAATTTATTATTAACATCACTGGATAGTAATTTTTGCTTATGAATGTCAGAAATGCCTTTGTTATCTACTATAATCTGATTTAAATCGATAGCTGTGTTTGGAAATCTCATGACGTTTTTTTATGGAAATATTTTACGGTTTTTCATTTTTTAATGCCGGAGCCGGGCGGCAGCCGGTGCAGTCATTTTATTTTTAAGGAGATCTGTTTATGGGTTCTGTGAAACTGTATGTGGGCAACTTGTCGTTTAAAGCAAATGAACAGCAACTGACTGAGTTATTCAGTAAGGCCGGTACAGTGACGTCCGCGAAAATCATCACGGATAAAAATTCTGGGCGGTCGAAGGGCTTTGCGTTTGTGGAGATGGTAACGGCTGAGGAAGCCGATAAGGCCATAGAAATGTACAATGGTTATTCCTATTTGGAAAGGCCGTTGGTCGTTAATAAAGCCAAACCGCAGGAAAAAAAGCCTTTCGGCGGCAATCGCCGTTCGCGCCATCCGGGAGGCGACAGACAGGATCATAACGAATAACACATTTCTCATTTATACTGGAAAAGAAACGCCATGTTTGAAAACAAACTTTACGTCGGGAACATTTCATACACAGTCAAAGCCGACGACCTGAAAGAACTCTTCGCCAAAGCGGGAACGGTGGTGTCCGCGACGGTGATTATCAACAAACTGACCGGAAAATCCAAAGGGTTCGGATTTGTCGAAATGACGACGCCCGAGGAACTGGACGCCGCGATTGAGATGTTCAACGCGTATGAGTTCATGGGCAGGCCGTTGACCGTCAACTATGCGAAACCGGTTCATAAAGATAAAGCGCCGTCCTATTGATTCAGTCCGGAAAAATGTTTATATTCCTAACGTTTAGCCTGATCGCTAAACGTTTTTTTTTTTTCTTGTGTAACCGATAATTTAATTGAATCCGTCCCGTGCAGGCGGCGTCAGGTCAGGTGTCTTTGCGGTTGATTCATTTCGCTGATTATTTTTATGTGCTTCGTCCGGTCCTTTTTTTTCCTGCATGGACCACCATGATGGCCGGTTACCTGGCCGTATGGAATAAGACCGTTCCGGATCCGCGGCATATCGAATGGATCAACGCGGACCTTTTATGGATCGGCTTTTCCTCGGCGCTGATCATGGGCGCCGGATTCATCATCAACCAGCTTCAGGACGCCGAGACCGACCGCATCAACGTGAAATTATTTTTTCTTGCCGAGAACCTCCTGAGTCGCCGAACGGCGCTTACGGAAAGCGCTTTTTTGCTGGCTACGGGAATAATGCTCGCCGCATTTTTCTCATTTGAGTTGTTTTTTCTCTATCTCGCGGCGGTTTTGTTTTTTATGATAGGGTATAATTACCCGCCGTTTGTGTGGAAGAACGGCGTCTGGGGCAGCCTTTTAGCCAATGCGGGCATGGGCGCGTTCGCGTTCGCGTTCGGATGGATTACCATGCCCTTGTCGTTATTCGATTTTGTACGGGATGTTATGCCGTATCTTTTCTTCAATACGGCCATGTATCTGCTGACTACCGTGCCGGATATGGATGGCGACCGTCAATCGGGAAAGCGGACCATGAGCGTGGCCTTTGGTCTGAAAACAACCGTGATGTTTTCCGCAGTCTTGTACGCGGGCGCGGTCGTCAGTTCGTTCTTGGGCGGAGACTATAATTTATTATTCCCGGTTTTGGCTCTGTTGCCGTTTTACGCGGGATTGCTGATACGCCCGGATAGGGAACGGACGATGCGGACGATCAAATTTGGTCTTTTCTTTTTTTCCCTGATGATCGGCTTTTATTTTCCGTTATATTTGCTTGTCATATTGTTGTTTTTTATTGTGACACGCTGGTATTATAAAAAAAGATTCGGTATCTTGTATCCGAGTTTCAGGAGCGAATAAAATAAAGGTCAAAAAGGCATGAAAGCGATTTATGAAAACATGATACGGCTGATCGGGGAATACGGTACTGTGTCGGTCGCGACGATCATCGAATCGGGCGGGTCGACGCCGCGCGAAACGGGAACAAAAATGATCGTCTGTCCGGACGGAAAAATTTTCAATACCATCGGCGGCGGTCCGTTTGAGATGCTGGTGATTGAGGACGCGAAAGAGGTTATCCGGAAATGGCAACCGCTGCTGAAACGTTACTCATTCAATCCGGAAGGGCAAAACGCGATCGGCGCGGTGTGCGGCGGCGATGTGACGGTATTCATCGAGCCCGCCGGCGGAGGGACGAAATTATTAATCATCGGCGCGGGACATGTCGGACGCGCGCTCGTCAAAGCCGCAAAATTATTGCATTTCGATATCACCATGGTTGATGACCGCGAAGGATGTTTGAAAGTGTTTGATGATGACAACAGTATACGCACCGTTCACACGCCTTCCGATTACAGCGGAATTCCGGCGCCGTCGGCGGAGACCTATGTTTGCATCGTTTCGTACGATCATAAATTCGACGCGCTGGCCCTGAAACAGGTCATCCGCAGTAACGCGAAATATATTGGCATGATGGGCAGTTCAAAAAAAGTGAAGACCCTGTTCGATCAGTTGCGCGCCGAAGGATATGACCAGAAACTTCTCGACCGCGTGCACGCGCCGATCGGGATTTCCATCGATTCGGAAACGCCGGAGGAAATCGCCATCAGTATTCTCGCGGAAATCATTCGGATCAAGAATAAGGGAAGCTAATGTTTTTTAATTAAACCTGTAGGTTTAAGCTTTTTAATTGAAAAGATCAAATTCTAAACAGATATAATAAATAATTGTATCCCATAAACCTTACAGGTTTTTGCGTTATAAATATTATTTATTGATGTAAACCGAATAATCGAATATATTAAATTAAATATGAAATCAGGAGAAAAATTGAACCATGCAGCGTGAAATACTGGAAATGGATGTGTTGTTCGTCGGCGCGGGGCCGGCGGGACTGACCGGAGCGTATCATCTGGCGAGACTGATAAAAGAGCATAACGACAACATTGAGAGCGGTAAAATTCAGGGCGAAGCAATTACGCTCGAAAACGGCATCGGCGTGCTGGAGAAAAGCGCGAATACCGGCGATCACATGCTCAGCGGCGCCGTGATGGATCCGGTAGCTATCCGCGAGTTGTTCCCGGATTTCAAAGAACGCGGTTTTCCCATCGAATCGGAAGTGTCCAAAGAAACGATTTATCAGCTTTCCGAAAAATCAAAAATCAAATTTCCGTTCGTGCCGAAAAACCTGAATAATCACGGAACGTACATTTGTTCGCTGAATAAAATCTCCGAATGGCTCGCGGAACAGATCACCAAAGATTTCGGCGACGCGGTGAATTTGTTTAATGAATTTTCCGGCAGGGAAGTTCTAACAGACGGCAACACGGTTATCGGAATTCGAACCGGCGACAAGGGCTTGGATCATCACGGTCAACCTAAAAGCAACTTCGAGGCCGGCTCCGACATTCACGCGAAGATCACCATTCTCGGCGAAGGTCCGCGCGGAAGCCTCACCAAACAGATTGTGCAGCAGCTAGGACTTGATAAAAACTGTAACCCGCAGATATACGGAACCGGCATAAAAGAGTTATGGGAATTACCTGCAGGTCGTTTGCCGAAAGGCGCCGTTATCCACACCGCTGGCTGGCCCCTGTCATCGAAACAATACGGAGGAACGTGGATATACATGATGACCGATACATTATGCTCGATCGGTTTTGTCGCCGCACTAGATTTCGAAAATCCGACCTTCGATCCGCATAACGCGTTTTCAATGTTCAAGACGCATCCGTTTATTTCGGAAATTTTAAAAGACGGAAAGATGACCGCCTACGGCGCTAAAACCGTTTCTGAAGGCGGTTACTGGTCAATGCCGAAATTATACGCCGGAGGACTGATGCTGATCGGCGAGTCCGGCGGATTTGTAAATATATCAAGACTGAAAGGCATTCATTTATCTATTAAATCAGGCATTCTCGCCGCCGAAGGCGCGTTTGAGGCTCTGAAGAAAAAAGATTACTCGGAAGCGTCGCTTAAAAAATATGACGATTTGTTCCGCCAAAGCTGGGCGCATGAGGAATTGTGGAAATCGCGCAATTACCGCCAGAATTTTACCGGCAGCGTTCGTATCGGTATGATGAAAGCGGGCATTCAGATGTACCTGACCGGCGGAGGAACGAAAAAGAAAACGAAACTGAAGCCGGATTACATTCACATGAAAAAAATCATGGAAGCCGGCGCCCCAATTCCGAAAGTCAAATTCGATGAAAAACTGACCTATACCAAACTCACGGACGTATATTATTCAGGTTCCACTCATGAAGAAAACCAACCGTGCCATCTCGTAATTAAGCCGGAAGATGTCGCGAATATCTGCAATGCAAAGTGCAAAGAAGAATACGGCAATCCCTGCCAGCATTTCTGTCCAGCGCAGGTGTACGAGATGGTCGCCCCGGAAGATGGTCAGCCCGAAAAATTGAAAATCAATTTCACGAACTGCGTTCACTGCAAGACCTGCGACATCGCCGATCCTTACCAGGTTATCAACTGGGTCACTCCGGAAGGCGGCGGCGGGCCGGTGTATAAAAACATGTAGGATAAGTTATGAAATCCATTTTGAAAATCGCCGCGTGGATGACTGTTCTGTTGCCCCTGATGATCCATTCCCAGAACTGGACAACATGGAAAACCGAC
>JBBIRG010000080.1:0-4418 GCA_037441945.1 Bacteroidota bacterium
CGGTCGCCAGCATCGAAGAGGCTTACCGCAGCGGCTTACGGCATTTCGGCGAAAATAAGGTGCAGGACGCGAAAGAAAAATTTTATGTTTTTGACGAATCGCTGACCGGGGCGACCCGGCACATGATCGGCCATCTGCAGACCAACAAAGTCCGCCAGGCGGTAGAGATTTTTGACATGATCCAGTCCGTCGATTCCCTTCGGCTGGCTGCGGAGATTGATAAACGTTCCTACACCCGCGACAAGATTATGGATATTCTCATCCAGGTCAACACCTCGCGCGAGCCTTCCAAGTACGGCGTCGCCGTCGACGATACCGTAGAACTCGTCAAGCGCGTCTCCGAACTGAAGAATATCCGCATCCGGGGACTAATGACCATCGGCGCGTTGACGGCTTCGACCGCCGGGGACCCGGATAAGGTGCGGCCGTATTTCAGGAAACTTTCCGAACTGTCCGGTTTTATAGCCGGACTGGGCATTCCGAATGTCTCCATGGATTACCTGTCCATGGGCATGAGCCTGGATTATCAAGCGGCGATTGAAGAAGGATCGAACATGATCCGCATCGGGACGGCTATCTTCGGCAAACGCAGACAAGCGGCCCGCGCTGTTCCAGCGCCCCAAACGGAGGAAACAAAATGAAATTGGAAACGCAGGACATCGTTTTACAGGAATTCAAGAAAGTTTTCCGAGGCTACGATCCCGTGGAAGTCAAGGCGTTCCTTGAAGTCATCGCCGAAAAATACAAGCAAGCCGTTACCGACCAGCAGAAGCTCCAGCGCGCGCTCCAGGACCTGAAACAATCCCATACCGCCGCCTGCGAGGCGCTTCAGGCTTCAGAACAAGAAATCGCGAAACTGCGGATCGAACTCCAGAAAATCGACCGCTTAGTCGACGCGCGTATCGACGCCGAACTGATCCTGCAGAAAGCCCGCTCCGACGCCGAAACCCTGACCGGCGAAGCGCTGGAACAGGCGCGAAAACTGAAAGAAGAAATTGATTATCTGGAAACACAAAAACAGAGATCCGCCGACAGCTTGCGCGCGTATCTGGTTAACCAGCTTTCAGTGCTGAACATTCTTTCCCCCGGCGAAAATACCGGCGGAAATCCTTCCCCGGAACTGAAAATCACCGGAAACGTCCCAGAAACGGATACGCGCAAAACGGCAAAAAATGTAACAACAGCGGAACCACTGGTAACGACGCCCGACAAGGAAAAAATCGGAGAACATATCGGTTGCTATCTCGACCGGTCAGCATTTGACGAACTGCCCGAAGACATCAATACCGCAATAGCGGAATCGGATGAGGAGGGCAACGGCGAACCTGAGGAAATCACGGAACCGGTATCCGACGACCGCCGGAAAAAAATGGTAGAGGAACTCGGCCAGCTCAACCAGCAGGCCACGTCGATGTTCCGCAAGGCCGATTTTGAAAAAATGCTCGGCGAAGCCGCGCTGAAAAAATCCGAAGAAATTATCAACCAGATCTATTCCGAATTGGAAAAGAAAAAAAGCAAAGATCAATCCCATACGGAGACGCCATGAACGACCTCATGAACAAAATTAAGGAAACGGTTTCCTTCATCCGCACAAAAACTTCGTCCAGCCCGTCAGTCGGCATCATACTCGGCACCGGCCTGGGCGCGCTGGTTAAAGACATAAAAATCGAAACGGCCGTCGATTACACGGAGATCCCGCATTTCCCTGTTTCCACCGTCGAAAGCCACGCGGGCAAGCTGATCTTCGGTGAACTGGGCGGCAAGCGGGTCGTGGCGATGCAGGGGCGTTTTCATTTCTATGAAGGCTACACCATGCAGCAGATCACGTTTCCCGTCCGCGTGATGAAATTCCTCGGCGTCGCGCATCTGCTTGTCTCCAACGCCTGCGGAGGAATGAATCCGCAGTACCGCCCGGGAGAAATCATGATCATCGACGACCATATCAACCTGCTAGGAGACAATCCGCTGCGGGGAAAAAACGAAGACGCCCTCGGCCCGCGTTTTCCCGACATGAGCCGGCCTTATGCAAAATCCTTGATCGAATTGTCCGAACAGATTGCCCTCGAACTGCAGATCAAGACGCACAAAGGCGTGTTCGTCGCCGTCATGGGACCGAACCTCGAAACCCGCGCCGAATACCGTTTCCTGCGCAGCCTCGGAGCCGACGTCGTTGGAATGTCCACTGTGCCCGAAGTCATCGTCGCCAATCATATGGGAATCCAGTGCTGCGGATTCTCAATCATCACCGACGAATGCTTCCCCGATTCGCTTCAGCCGGTCGACCTGCCGAAAATCATTAATATGGCGAATGAAGCCGAACCGAAGCTCACCGCCATCATGGAAAAATTAGCGGAAAGAATGTAATTCCGCTTTATTTCGGCATGACGATGATGACGACTGCAAAAACATAATCCGCGCATGATCCGCAAAATTCATTTCAAACTATTACGATAAGGTCTGGAACCCCATGATCACGATCACATTGGACAAACAACAAAGCCGCGTTCTTCTTGATATGATTCACGTCGCCGAATGGGTGTACAATGCCCATAAGCCTTACGATGAGGGCAACAAGGAAGTCGAGCAATGTGTGGGACACATCAACCGCCAGTTGTACGATCAGGGATTTAAAAGTGATTTCGATCTGGATCACAATAATGAAATATCAATCAGGCAGGAACGCCTGGACGAATGCATTGATATTGTCAATGAATATACCAAAGACCGTTTCTGGGATCACCTGGCCGAATATCTTGCCGAACGCGATCTCCGCGAACAGTTCTCGGAAACCGAACTGAGAAATATGGACAACGAAACTTTATTCGATCACCAGTTGAAGATACAAGACCGGTACTTTGAGGAGTTTGAGACACACGGCATAGACAACCTGATCATCGGTTCGTCATTGCCGGGGTTTCTGAAAGATTCGTAGTCCGGACAAACCGATCAGCAGAATACATGAGAAAATAACCGCCGACACCGGGAACCATTCGCCATAGCGCGTAAAAAACGTACCCGTTGTTCCTGCGTGAACCGTCATGCTTAAAACCGCCTGCGATGGATTCGGCGCCGTTTCGGCCATCTTACCGGAAGGCAGGATGAGGCAGGAGACGCCGGAGTTCGCGCAGCGGATCACGGGGATGCGGTGCTCAATCGCCCGCAGAACCGCGATATACGCGTGCTGTTCGGGAGCGATGGTCGCGTCGTACCAGGCGTCGTTGGTGACGATGACGATCATTTCCGCGCCGGCGAGAACAAACGACCGTACCAATTGCGAAAAAACCGACTCATAGCAGATCACCGGGGAAAACCTCAGCGAATCGCCTCCGGCAAGCGGGAGCGTGAAAACCACGGCCGAATCGCCGGGCGAATAATTCGAGGCGCCGACGTCCATCGCGAAATCTTTTATGATAAATAAAAATTCAGGCACATACTCGCCGAGCGGAACCAGATGGATCTTATCGTACACGCCGAACGACGAATCCGGGCGGATGAAAAACACCGAATTAAAATGCCTGTAAAAAAATTCGCCCTGGTCATTTTCCGCGATTTTTTTATCCGGGATGCCCGTCAGAAGCGTCGTGTTCTGCAGGCGGATTTCACCAATCAGGGTTTTCTTTTTATAGGGATCCATCCTCAGCCGGCTCGGGAAGGCCGTTTCCGGCCAGATAATCATGTCTTTGGCCGAATCGCGCAGGGATTGGGTCATTTCCATCAGCCTGTTAAAAGCGAAATCCCGTTCCAGCCATTTCCGGTTGGGCTCGATGTTCGGCTGTACAACCGCCAGTTGCGCCGCTCGTCCGTTGCGCTCTTCCGCATCAGAGTAAACGATCAGTCCATGAATGACCGGAAGTAAAAAAATAATCGTCAGCGAGACCGCGTAAACCGGCAGCCGGTCGGCGGATATCTTTTCACGGCGATCGGCATGGGACTTCACCGCGAGATAAAAAAGAACGTTCATCGCCGTCGCCCAGAACGTAATGCCGTACATGCCGGTGTATTGTATAAACTGGATAAAATACGGATACGGCGTCTGGGTCGTTGCGAGCGAATGCCACGGGAATCCCAGCGAACCGAACGATTGCAAGTACTCCAGCGACGTCCAGATAAAAGGCCCCGCGAGCAGGCCGTTCCGTCCGAACCTCCGGCAGATGAAATTCTGCAGAACCGCAAACAGCCCCCACCACAGCGCCAGATACAGCGCCATCGACACGTACATTCCCGAGGCCTGAACGGCGGTCGCCCCGCTGTTCCAGTTGATCCAATAAAGAAAAAGACCGACGGTCAGCAAACCTGTGATATATCCCGTCCGGAAACCGGACCGGTAACCGTCCCGCTCCAGCAGCGCGAAAAACGGCGTTAAAGTGAGATAAGCAAGATATCCGCAGGGAAACGGAGGAAAGCTCAGAAAAAATAGT
>JBBIRG010000080.1:4440-8481 GCA_037441945.1 Bacteroidota bacterium
AAATCCGGGTACGATCCATGGTTACTGGAAATCCTTTATTATCGGGGCTTTTTGTCAAACGGTTTTTCCGGGAGCATTGCCGTTGGTGTGCAGATAGGTGTAATCCTTGATGCCGAGCTCATAAATATCCAGCAGGCGCACGCCTTCGCTGGGTTTGATGACGCCGTCCTTGATGCGCTGGTCAACCGCTTTCTTGATCAGCTTCACGAGTTCTCCCTCGTTGTACTGCACCATCGCGAGCACCTGCGAGACGGTGGAACCGGGCAGGATGTCGTCGATATAATAATTGTCGGGCTCTTCCTCGTCGAAGAACACGTGCACTTCGTTGACGCGGCCGAAGAGGTTGTGCAGATCGCCCATGATGTCCTGGTAGGCCCCGAGCAGGAAAATACCGAGATAATACGGCTTCCCGTCGAGCGCGTGCACTTCCAGAGTTTCCTTCACGTCCTTCATGTCGATAAATTTACAGATCTTGCCGTCGGAATCGCAGGTAATGTCCACCAGCGTTGCTTTGCGGGTGGGTTCCTCGTTCAGGCGGTGGATGGGAACAATCGGAAATAAATTATCGATCGCCCAGTGGTCCAGCAGGGACTGGAATATGGAAAAATTGCACAGGTACTGGTCGGCGAGTTTCTTGTCGATCTCGGCGAGCTCCTCAGGAACGTTGTCCGTGTTTTTGATCAGGTCGCGGATGGTGGCGCAGATTTCCCAGAACAGGTTTTCGACCTTGGCCTTGTCTTCTAAGGAGAGATAGCCCAGCGAAAAAAGCGACTGCGAATCCTCGCGCCGCTGAAGGGCGTCGTGATAGACTTCGAGGTAATTCGTGTTTTTCTTATGCAGCTGATGCCGGAGGTCGAGCATTTCCTGTACGTTGTCGTGATCGTCGGGCAGGTAATCGATTTTCCGGTTGAAATAGCGTTTTTCGATAGACCCGAAGACCTCCACGACCAGCACCGAATGGTGGGCGACGATGGCGCGGCCGCTTTCGGAGACGATGTTCGGGTGCGGTACTTCCTCGCCGTCGCAGATTTCGAGGATCGTGTAGACGATATCGTTGGCGTATTCCTGCATCGTGTAATTCATGCTGCTTTTGAAATCGGAGCGCGACCCGTCGTAGTCCACGCCCAGACCGCCGCCGACGTCGATGTATTCAACGGGCATGTTCATCCGGCGGCAGTTCACGTAAATCCGCGCCGCTTCCTTTACCGCGGCCTTGATCGTGCGGATGTCCGGAATTTGCGAGCCGATATGGAAATGCAGCAGACGGAACGCCGATTCGAGGTTGCGTTCCTTCAGCAGGTGTATCGCTTCGATGAGTTCCGGCGTGGTCAGCCCGAATTTCGACTGATCGCCGCTGGAAGCTTCCCATTTGCCGATGCCTTTGGTATTCAGGCGCGCGCGGATGCCGATCGCCGGTTCCACGCCGAGTTCCTGCGAAATATGGAGTATCTGGTGGAGTTCCGATAATTTCTCAACGACGATAATCGCGTTCTTTCTCAACTGCTTGCCGAGCAGGGCGGTGCGAATAAAGGCGGCGTCCTTGTAGCCGTTGGCGATAATCAGCGCATCCTTGTCCTCGATCAGCGCGAGCGCGGCGTAAAGTTCCGGCTTGCTTCCGCACTCGATGCCGTAACCGTAAGGAATGCCGGCGTCGAGGATTTCCTCCACCGCTTCGCGCAATTGGTTGACTTTGATGGGAAAAACGCCCGTGTATTTGCCCTGGTAGTTGAATTCGGCGATGGCGTTGCGGAAGCTCTCGTTAAGTTCGCTGACGCGGCTGCGCAGAATATCCTGGAACCGGATCAGCGCCGGAAACTCGATGCCCTTGCGCTTGATGTCCTCGATGACGGCGTATAAATCGATGGTTTTGGACGGATCTTTGGTCGGCGTGACGGAAATGTGGCCTTTGGAATTAATGTCGAAATAACCGGCTCCCCATTTGTCAACATTATAAATTTTGTTCGATTGCTCAACGGACCATGCCACTGCGGTCTTCCTCCTGATTAGAGTTACTTATAGGAAAAACTGTAATAGAAAAAAAACATCCCAAACCCGCCTTTTTCATTCGAGCAAACTATATTAAATGTGATAAATAAATGCAAAGAAAATTTTATTTTTTTTCAAAGGAAAAAATCGCCACAAAGACACGAAGGCACAAAGGGCTTATTCCCCGCGAAGACGCCAAGGCGCGAAGTTTTTTTTTCGGGATTAACCCGGCGTCTACGATACCTGGCGGCCCGGTTCTCCGCATATTCGCGGTCAAAGCATCCCCCGCTCAATTCGGATATCGCTTTCCTATATCCCGGCGTTTTTATCTGGACGTTTTTTCTTGACTATAACATTAAAAACTGATAAATTTATTCCACTGTTAATTGTGTTTCACAAACGATTTGAAAAACAAATAATAGAATTTTAATTACATTCTTTTAGGCATATTATACCTAACTCAACAACCTTATTACTTTTTCTGAAAGGAGCGTGATTGACAGGATTTTTTGTTTGTTTTTTAATTAGCGTGTTTTTTAACCAAAAAGGAGAATCTTAACTATGGAACATAGTTAAAGATTATTCTCTGCAGAAGTGAGATGAAGGTAAAAAACCATGCGTGAAAAGAATGTTAATCTTGATTTGAAAAACCAAGAACTGCCCGAACACCTCAAACAGGAGGCGTTGGATTATATCGAATTTTTATTATACAAGCATAAAGACCAAAAAACAGAAACGAATCCATTTAAATTTGATTGGGAGGGCGGTTTATCCGAATTAAAAGATAAGTTTACTTCGGTCGAGCTACAAAAACACGCAACAAGGTAACCCATGAGAAACCGGGAAGAAATTTTAAATATTGTATCGCAGTCGCTGCAGAAGCAGGGCGCTAAAGAGATTGCCGTGTTCGGTTCGTATGCCCGTAATGAAGAGCAACCGGACAGCGATTTGGATATTCTGGTAAAATTTTCAGAAAAAAAAGGCCTTCTGGAATTGGTTGGAATAGAGCAGGAATTATCCGATCAATTGCAAATCAAAGTGGATTTGCTGACGGAAAAATCAATCAGCCCGTATATCATTGATCATGTCAAAAACGAAATGCTGATCCTATTCGATGAAAAAAAGATAACAAAGCATATTTCTTGCATATTGCAGACGCGCTTCAGCGCATTGAACGCTACGTGGACAACATGGAATATACCGATTTTATGAACAATGATCTGGTTCAGGCCGGGGTTATAAGAGAGTTCGAAATCATAGGCGAAGCTTCGAAGAAGATATCAAAGGACATAAAGAATAAATATTCGGACGTACCTTGGCGGAAAATGGCAGGCATGCGGGATAAATTAATTCACGAATATTTTGGCGTCGATTTAGACGCCGTTTGGGAAACAATACAAAACGATCTCCCGGTTTTAATTGAGCGGATAGATAAGATAATATGGGATGAATACCCAAAGTAAAATAAATTAAAAATTGCAACCATGGACAAAGATTTCCTGAAAGCAGATGATATTGAAATTATTTTCATTTAACGCAACGTTTTCTCTTCTCATGATTTCTGTTTTTTTCTTGACAATAACAACTAATAGCTGTAAAATAGTTTCAAGATTCAACGGTTTATTAAAAACCCTAATAATAGTTCAAATCAATTAAGTTCTTTAAATGTTTTTAGGCAATATAACCTAACTCAACAAACTTATTACTTTTTCTGAAAGGAGCGTGATTGAAGGATTTTTTTTGTTTGTTTTTTTAATTAACGTGTTTTTTAACCAAAAAGGAGAATCTTAACTATGGAAAATAGTACGAGATTATCTTGGAAAATCGCGCTGTTTTCGATGGTCATGATGCTAGCGTTCATGATCAGCGGAAACGCGTACGCGCAGAGTACGGCGAATTATACCGTTACGGCCGACAGCAACGGGTCGTTGACGGATATGACAGGATCGACTCAATTGATTGCGTCAGGGGCTGATGACACACCCTCTGCAGTAACAAACATTGGATTCACATTCACAATGATGGGAGTTCAATATACGCAGTTTTCAGTGAATG
>JBBIRG010000081.1:0-8445 GCA_037441945.1 Bacteroidota bacterium
CCGCACCGTAGTGACAACAACCGAGGATAATCTGGGTTTCAAAGTCCATTTGCTGTATCGGATCGTTTTGACCAGGCTGATATCTAAGCGATGATAAAAAGGCATCCTTCCGTAATAATAGAGGTGGTCTAATTTATCGGCAACGGAATTCGAAATATAATTCCAGTACATGTTTACATCGCCGCTAGACGGGTCTAAAGAGATTTGCGGCGTATAATAATTGACCGGACGGTAGGCTCTACCGCTCGATGCCGTCCATCGGAAATCTAAAATCCATTTTTTAGGCATGTTATAATTTCCGCTTACGCTGATTAAATGCCTTTGATCGCAATTAGTAAAATACGTTTTATTTTCAAACGAGCGCGTCACCATTGATAAGACATAGTATCCTTCCCATGAGATTTTTTGTCCCATTTTTTTCCATGTTAACTCAAAGCCCCAGGCGTGACCCTTGCCCCGTTTCCATATCGGCGACGTATTCGTAGTTGCGTTATTTCTTGATAGCCGTGAAAATGTTTTAAAGTAAGCTTCACCGGTTACTTTTAGTTCGGTGCGCGGGAAATATTCCAGACCGCCGATGTAATGCGCCGAACGCTGCAGCGGCATACCCGACGTTGAAAACGGAATTTCAAGGAATCCGGCGAAACCCCTTTCCCTTGAAGAAAAAAGCGACTGATAATATATCCCGGTAGCGGCCTTGAGCGCTATTTTTTCATTGTAATCAAAGCGAACGCTTATGCGCGGACTTACCGCCCAAGACGATTTGGAACCAGAAAAATGTTCCAGACGTACTCCCGGTTTGATAATCCAACGCTCACCCAACCTCCAGATATCTTCTGCATAGAAAGAATAATCTTGTAATGAACGGCGATAACGAAAGCTGTCGGGAGGGACGTCGAAAAATATTTGAAAATAGCGATTGCCCAATTCATACACCTGATCCAGGTTTTCCCAGCCATAATGCAGACGGATATTCGAATGCTGGAATCCGAAAAGGAGTTTATGATCGTTGTTTAGTTCAAGTTCGCTGTCCCACCGAACCGTCAAATCGGAGATCCGGTTATCGACATTCACATTATCCGTTTTCGGCAGCGCGTTCAGGCTATCGACGAGATGTTTAATGGAATCCTGCGCGGAGCGGTTGTAAAAATAATAGGAATCAAACCGTAAATCATTGACCGCCCCGGAATAAAAAACCGTAAAACGAGATAGCCAGTTCCTTTGATTATTAAATTCCCAATATCCGCCCAAAATACGATTTCCCCAAAGAAAATTATTTTTTCCAACCAGGGCATAATTCAGTTTGACTAATCGCGGGGGATTATCAAAATACCATTCAATCCAATCTTTCGTTTGATACGAAAAATCATCATTTGAAAAAAAACCGGTAATTCCAAAAGAATGATCGCGCGATGGACGATAAACGGTTTTCGCCATGAAGTCATAAAAATGATAAGGAATTGACTCCGGTATCAAGCCCGCTTTCTTGACAAGAACGCTTGCCTGATCCAGATAGGTCCGTCGTCCGGAAAGCAGGTAATACCATTGATCGTTGATCTGGCCGTCGAGGGTTAATTTGGAACTTAACAGACTCACTGTACCACTGCCGGCAAATTTGCGCTGTGATTCGGAACGCGAGCGGACGTCGATAACCGAACTCATCCGGTTGCCGTATTGCGCGGAAAAACCGCCGGTCGAAATATTGACTACATCAATCATATCGGTATTGAAAATTCCCGCGATACCGAAGAGGTGATAGGGCTGATAGACGGTCATCCGGTCAAGCGAAATTAAATTCTGATCCGGGGTACCCCCGCGAACGTACAATTCATTGGAAAAATCATTAGGCGCAGTAATCCCGGGCAGAGTCTGCAGGGCGCGGAATAAATCCGGTTCGAGTATTGCGACTTTCCGGTTGATTTGTTGCCTGTCCAAAACGATGACGCTCGGTTGAAGCCGCAATTGTTCATCGGAAACAACGAGCGGATTTTTCTTTGCCGTGATTAGAATATCTTCGCCTCTAAACACGCACGACTTCAGTGATAACGTATCAATATTGACAACTGGGTCATTCGCGAAAAAGATAACGCTGTCGCTCTCATATCCCATCATTCGAAAAAAAAGAGCGACCGGTCCATAGGGAATATTTTTCAGAACAAATTCGCCCCGGTCATTGGTAACGCCTCCCCTCAATGTGCCGCCGAGTGTAATATTAACGAGATTCAGCCCTTCCCGGGTATGCCCGTCAATGACGATTCCGCGAACCACAGCGGCTGGAGGCTTCTCGGCTTTATCGTTAACGGGATCATTCGTTTTTTTAAACAAGACGATGACTCCGGAAGATAGGCGCTGAAAATGTAAGTCGGTTTGAATACATATCAACCGTAAAGCTTCGCGCCAGGGGATATTTTTCTTGTGAAGCGTAATCGATTGGCCGGAAACGATCTGATCGACATAAGAAAATTGTAAAGCATATCGGTTTTGAAGATCGGCCAATACGCGGTTTAATGGCGTATTCGTATAATGAACGGATACATGGAGATCTTCCTGCGCGTTGCATGGGGAGACGGAAACGAAATAAGCGAAAATCATTATCAGAATATATTTCATGATTTATTTCAGGATGATTGTAGAATCTGGCCGGACTTCAAAAATCCAGCCGGTTGCCAGGCAAAGTAAATTAAATGCCTCTCTTCGGTTATTGAGCGGAATAACGCCGGAAAATGTTATCCCCGGTTTCAGGGTTTTTATTTTAACGGATACGCCGAATTGCCATTGCAATTCCCGCACAACCGACAAAACAGGTTCCCTGTTAAAATGAAGATGACCGGCGCGCCACCCCGCTGGATTTCCGGCTGAAGGATGGGGCGCACCCGGCGTTTGAAGTATTTCAATCCGGGTTTGAAGCCCGGGCGTCAATACAACGGGTTGATGCGGAAACAGGTCCGATGAAACCTTAACCCTTCCCGTTAAACAAGCGACGTCCGTAAATTCGCCGCGAGATCGGATGTTAAAACTTGTCCCCAAAACTTCAGTTCGAATGCTATCGGTATAAACAAGAAAAGGCGCGGGTCTTGGCTTTACTTCAAAGTACGCTTCACCCTCCAGCCAAATCTGACGGCATTCTTCCCATTCGTTTGACAGATAACGGATGGCGGACATTGCATTCAAAATAACCTGCGAGCTGTCGGGCAGTGTAATGCGCTTATGTTCGGCAATACCGGTCGAATAGGTTATTTCAACTGTTCGATTCAACCATACATTCAGTCCGACTATAATGAAAAAAGAAGCGGCTGCGGCAATCCATACAAACCGTAATGTTCCGCTTCTTTTTTTCACGTTCGATGGATGAGTCGATTGCGATAACGAATCTGATATTCTATGCCACATACGATGGACAGATGGTTCCGGAATTTTAGCAAATGATCCGGTTTCATTCCATAATGATCGAATATCATTAAAATAAAGTTGTTTATCAGGATTGCGCTTCAACCATTCGTTGAACCCGGACAAATCGTTTTCAGATAATTCGCCGGCTACCCATGCGGCAATAAAATCGTCTTGTTCATACTTATCGTGCATCATACCAAGCTTTCTTAACGGCGTTTAATCCGTTTCTATTTATAATACACATGAAAACGATAAAACCCTGATGCTAAATATTTTATTCGGAAAGATTTTTTCTTAATATTTTTAAAGCTTTGCCAATATGCGATTCAACGGTTTTTACGCTAAGGGTCAACCGTTCGGCGATTTCTTTATAAGACAAATCTTCTATACGGCTCATTTTGAAAACGATTCGGGTTTGGGGAGGTAATTGATCGATGATAGAAAATATTTTTTGATTTCGTTCATTTTTCTCAAACAGGATATCCGGCGGATTGTCCGCCATTATCATTTCATGATGTTTATTGATCAATATGTTTTTTTTTGAATCCCGGATGTGATTAAGCGCCAAACGATAAGCCATAGTGTACAATAGAGCTTGTAGCGAGCGGTCAGGATCCAATTCACTTCTTTTTTCCCATATTTTGATAAAAACATCCTGGACGATATCTTCTGCGGCTTCTGGCTGACGTAATAGATCATTCACATAAAAAACTAAACTCCGGCAATATCTCATGAAGAGCTCATTGTAGGCTTGTTTGTCTGATTTCATTATCAGGGCAGTAAGCGTTTTAAGTTCAATGTCGACAGACATAATAATTGGTTTTCTACGGACGACTTATAGTTTTTGTCTGGATTTTCACCAGGATTAATAGATGTTGATATTATAAGCGAATGAATTGACCGATAATCGCATCTCCCTGAAACAGAATATTTCAAGATTGGTGATTTGTAAAAAACGTTTTGTAAGAAAATTCAAAACCCGAATCCCAGTTGTTCTTGCAGGAACTGCATGCAGAAGGTTTTCCGGTGAATGGTTGACAGCCCGTGTTTTTTGATGGCGTAGATATGTTCCGGCGTCGGATAGCCTTTGTGGCGCGCGAAACCGTAACCGGGAAAGATCGGGTCGTATTCGGTCATCAGCCGGTCGCGGGTGACTTTGGCGAGAATGGACGCCGCGGCGATGGTGAAGCTTTTCGCGTCGCCTTTGACGATCGCGCGCTGTTTTGAGCCGAACGGGTGATTTTCGGGAAAGGGGAGTTTGTTGCCGTCAACTAAGATGAAATCCGGATTTAGGGAAATCCGCTCGACGCATTGCCGCATACCGTATAGCGACGCCTGCAGGATATTGATTTTATCGATTGTTTCATGGTTGACGATTTCGACATGATACGCGCGGGCGTTTCTACAGATAGTTCCGTAAAATTCTTCGCGTTCCTTTTCTGTCAGCTGTTTGGAATCGGTGACGCCTTCAATTAGGAATCCCGGTTCAAAGACCACGCCCGCGACGACGACCGGCCCGGCCAACGGCCCGCGCCCAGCCTCATCAATCCCGATCACATGACGGCAACCCATCTCCCAGCATTCGTTTTCGTAGTTCAGCATATCCATAGCGAAAACATCCGGTAAAAAAAATAAAAAGCCGGCTTCATAATGAAACCGGCTTAAATGTAATTTCGTCGGTTAAAAAATCAAAGGATTTTTAACATCTTCATTATTTCGTCGCCGCCCAGCTGCGGATTTCGCCGCGGAACCATTCATCCGCTTCTTCAGTCCAGTTGAACTTCTGCCGGATGTATTCTATCGTGTCTTTTTCGGCGTCGGTGTATTTATCGCCGTCTTTCAAGAGATTGAACAATATTTCCGCGTCGGACTTGGAAATGCGACCGTCGCCTTGGCCTTCCACCGCTTTTTGCGCGGCTTCAACTATAGCTCGGTCATATTTCTTACCGCCGATTTCAACATAATAATTTTCGCCGGACTGTTTTTTGTTGAATTCTTCCAGCGCCTGGCGCTCTTTCTGTTTTTCATACTGCGTCGCGGAAAGAACGATCTTCTTGTTTTCCTTGTCGAATTCAATGACGAGCAGGTTCAGTTCCGTTCCTTCGGTCAGCGTTTCTTTTTTGTCGGTTTTCGGCAGATGCGACGTCGGGATGAATCCTTCTACGCCGAGCGGCAGGGCGACTATGACGCCTTTTTCAATCGACCGCATATATTTGCCGGTTGTTTCGGTGCCTGGCGCGTAAGTTTCCATGAACGTATCCCACGGATTATCTGACACATGCTTGTGGCTCATCGAAATACGGCGATTCTCTTTGTCGATGCCCATGATGATGACCTCGATCTCATCGCCCTTCTTGACGATCTCGTTCGGGTTACGCACTTTCTTCGTCCATGAAAGGTCGGAAATGTGGACGAGCCCGTCAATGCCGGGTTCGAGTTCTACAAACACGCCGAAATTAGTGAGGTTGCGGACCTTGCCGAGATGCTTGCTGCCGATGGGATATTTGTCATCGACCTGGTCCCACGGATCGTTCTGGAGTTTCTTGATGGACAGCGAGATTTTGCGGTCTTCGGGAACGATGCTGACGACTTCGGCCTCGACTTCGTCGCCGATGGAGAAGATCTGCGAAGGATGCTTGATCGTCTGGTTCCAGGACATTTCGGATATGTGGATGAGTCCTTCGATGCCTTTTTCGATTTCGATGAACGCGCCGTAGTCGGTGATGGAAACGATCTTGCCCTTGACAATGGAATTGATCGCGTATTTATCGGCGGCCTTAATCCACGGTTCTTCCTGCATCTGCTTCATACCGAGGGAAATGCGGTCCTTATTCTCGTTGAAATCAATGACCATGACCTGGACTTTTTCATCGAGTTTCACGATTTCCGAGGGATGCTTGACGCGGCCCCAGGACATATCGGTGATATGCAGAAGCCCGTCGACGCCGCCGAGGTCTATAAACGCGCCGAAATCGGTGATGTTCTTAACAGCGCCATCGAGGATCTGGCCTTTCTGCAGTTCGTTGAGGATTTTTTCGCGCTGGCCGCGAGTGGATTCCTCGATGAGAACGCGGCTGCTGACCACGACGTTCTTGCGGATATTATTGATCTTGACGACCTTGAACATCATGTCCTTGCCGACATAGGCGTCGAAGTCGCGGATCGGTTTTACGTCGATCTGGGAGCCGGGCAGGAAGCAGTCGACGCCCATGACGTTGACGACCATGCCGCCCTTGATGCGCTTGGTGATCGTGCCCTGAACCACTTCGCCGGTTTCCGAGTATTTGGAGATTTTTTCCCAAACGCGCATGAAATCCGCTTTTTTGTGCGAAAGCATGACCTGTCCGTCTTTGTCTTCGAGATTATCGAGGAACACTTCGATTTCGTCGCCGACATTGAATTTGTCTAAGTTGTCGCCGAATTCCGCCGCGGGGATTACGCCTTCGCTTTTGAATCCGATGTCCACTTTGACTTCCGTCTGCCCGATCTTCAGGATCCGGCCCTTGACAATTTCGCCGGCGGTGATCTGGTTGAGCGTGTTCGCGTACAGCGACATCAGCTGAGCGTATTCGCTGTCGTCGTAGTCGGAATGAGTTTCTTTGAACTGGTCGAGCGGAATAATGGGCTTTCCGTACGTCCGTTTGGGGTTGGTGGTTTTTGTTTCGGTCATTTAATTCATTTACTTTGCTTCGGACCCGGGAAGCTCCCGCGCGCATGGTTTCGGCAAAAACTCCTGTATTTGGCCCCGCAGAAGCGGGGGTTGGTGGCGCGTCCGCGCGAAGACGCAGGGTTAATTAAAATGGACGGTATTATACGCAAACGGATTGAAAATTGCAAATAAAAAAAAAGCACCGCGGTTCAAGCGGGGCAATATCATTATGTGCTTATCGGGTTCAATCAAAAAGCATAAAAAAACCATTAACGCTGTATGTAAAGAATTGATTTTTATCAATACAGGATTTCTCTCCCGACACGTCGGGATCGAAATGACACAAAAGTGAGCCAACCCGATAAGCACGCATCATTATTGATCCCGGCCGGGCTGATGCGGGAACGAATGTCGCGAAATTAAGGCGTATGCGGCGGAGTTACGACCTGGATCTTTTTCCGGCGCGCCCGCCTGATTGCATGGATGATTAAATAAACGATCAGGAAGATCAGGGCGAAGACGGGAAGTCCGGCGATCAGGAACGCGATAGTGCCGCTGAGAATGACGGCGAAACCTTTAAAACCCTTGACAAAACCGTCGCCGATCGTGGCCCAGAAACCGCCGCTGGAACTGATGGAAACGGGATACGGCTCATGTATGGTCAGCCGGATGGTTGATAATGACGCCTGGTCGGCCAGGAAACGGCGCCGGCCTTCAAACCGTTCAATGTCCTCGCGGATGCCCGTGAGTTCCCGTTCAACTTCGAGTATTTCGCGTACCGTTTTCGCCGCTTTCAGGATTTCCTGCATCCGGGCTTCCGCTTTTTTCTTGTTGATCAGGCGGGCTTCGAGATCGAAAAATTCCTCGGTGACGTCCGTGCCTTTGGCGCCCTCGGCTTCAACTTTTTTGGCTAATTTTTTATATTCGATCATCGCGGTCTCGAATTTCTCGGAAGGCACCCGGATTTCAATATTCCCGCTTTTGACGCCGGAATAGTGAATCTCCATCCTGGAATCGGAAATGAATCCGCCCAGGGATTCGGTGATTTTCTGCACCTGGACCATGCTCTCGTCGTATTTTTCAATTTCGATCGTCAGGTCGCCGTTCTTGATGATCATACGCGTTTTGGTTTCATTGGAAGATTTTATCTCTTCGGATTTATAACCGGTCCGATCGGCCTGTTCAAGGTTGTTCAGAACGGCGCTTATTGTGCCGGCGGCAGCCTTGGTCTTCGAGGCTCCGCCGGTGCGAGCCCTTGGGGAAGATTTCACATCCGTTTTGGCCATTTCTCCCGCATACTCTTCTTCGGATTCTTTTAATTTCGTCAGGGCGCCTTTGTCTTCTATATCAGCTGTTTTTCCGCAGGAAAATAAAAATCCCGCAAGAAAAACCGCCAGCCAGGTTCG
>JBBIRG010000082.1:0-8382 GCA_037441945.1 Bacteroidota bacterium
GTAGCGAGTGAGCCGCAGGCGAGCGAGAGTATCGAGAACCGGATTCATTTTACTTATTCATGCTTCTCGATACAATCGCCATTTTATAATCCTGAATTTTGCATATAAACCATCTTTTCAGTTTTTCTGCCGTTAAATTTTATTTAAGTATTTTAACGAATCCGTATCGCTGAATCTATATAAAATCATTTTTTTTACATCGGGACTCCTTTCGCGCAAAAAATATTTTGCATGTTTTTTAACCGCTCTTTCGATAGCGCGTAACCTCAACGTCATCACGCCAATGGATTTTTTCTTTTTTTCTTTTATCCAAATGCTTCATGAATTCCATTAACCCGGAAGCTCGGGCGTCGTGGATGGAATAACGCGCTATGGTATAATTGCTATGTTTGACCAGTTTCGTCGAAATGAACAACATTTTCAACCGTAATATCGGCAGCGTATGCGAAGTCAATTCTTCTTTCTTGCTTTCGGGGTTATCCTGTTCTTTCTTTTCTTCTTCCTTCTTTTTTTCTTGATTGGACGCCTTCGACGCTTTGGCATATTCGGCAACCATACTCATCCAACGCCACAGGTTGTAGGCAAACATCACCAGTTGAAAGAAAAACGCATGAGAAGCAAACGATTTTGTGGGAATAGCCAAAATCCCCGCGCGCTGAGCCTCGCCAATACAATTTTCCACATCCGCGCCCGCGTCGTATTCGGTTATAAGCAGGTGCGCTCTGCCCGTACGATTCGTCACGAACATGCGCTGAACGGTTTGATCTTCCGTGAATGCCTCCAGTTGTTCAACCGACGCTTTGTCCTTCGGAATACGCATGACTAAAAACCGTTCCGCTTGTTTCCATCCTTTCGGCTGATAGGTCGTTTCGTTATATTCCACCCCGCCGTAGCGATACCAACCCTTTTCCGGAAACAGCGGACGATGCGCTTTGACTTTGAATAGATATTGATAACCAACCGCATGACAGGCTTGAATAGCTTCCGGACTGATAAACTCGCCGTCGCCGCGCAATAGCGCACGACGTACCGATTTGGGTAAATATTTGCGACTCTCAATAATCAAATCCTTGACCTCTTCGCCGCTCATCGTTTCACCGCATCGCTGCTTGCCAACTAAATATTCTTTCGTCTCCGCAAGAAACAAAAGAGCCGGTCGCAACGCTTTCTTTCCCCGATGTTTTGTATTATGTCCTTTTCTACCGCCTTCGATGTTGCCATACACGGTGGAAACCGTCGTATCGAAATTGACGCGAACGGTCTCTAAGTTGAGTCCAGTTGCTTGCCATACCCGATCTCGCATTACGGCGCTCATGTTCAGTAAACTCTTCGATTGGTTAATTCCTAACGATTTGACAAACCGCCAAAACGTACTGACGAAGGGCAATGCCTTGACCTGCAAATAACCGCATAACATCGGGTCATAACGAATATAGGCAAAATGACCGATTCGATGAAACCCGATAAACAATAACGATAGCAATCCCACTATCATGCGATAGGCGCCCAACTGGGTACAGCGTTTCGGTTCGTTCCAATACCAATGAAAGATTTCCTTAAATCCGATCATGTCAAAAAATTTAATCAACGCTAAATAACCGCCAAAGGAACTTAATCGTTCGTTGCAGTATTCAAAAGGCGTAGAAGAGCTGATTTTTATTGGCTCCGCGGGCAATGCCTTATTGTCTTGATTTTCTTGTTTCGGCAGCCTATCTTCTTTTGACTTTTTAACCATATGGGTGTATCCTTGGTTTGTGGTATATGTAACCTTGATAACTAAATATACCATGTTTTTCAAGGATCCCCATAGGTATTTTTTTGAAACGCGCTTTTTTTACGCTTTTTAATGCAAAATTCAGGTAATATAAAAAGTCTCTTCGAGTCAATCGCAAGCAAACACTCAATCTGATAACGATTTTATCATTGATGAAAGCATATCAATGAAAACGGCGATTGTACCTGTCCCGAGTTTAACGAGGGATTGAGAAGTACATGAACGTAAATTAAAAGATCCGGTTCCCGATACACTCGCTCGCCTGAGCTCACTCTCTACTCGAACGGCTGATAAGTTTTTTATTTCAGATTAATGATCTTCAGTTTATTCCGGTTCATGTGAACGTACTTTTCGATAATCAGCCGTTCATCGAGGGACTCTTTGTCATCCGGTTCGGTTGTATCTGTAAAATCGCATTCTTCGCGGATACGGTCTGTATCGGATAATTCTTCGCCGTAAAAAATCTTTTTCAGCAAACCATTCTGAATTAAGTAACCCGTTTCTTCTTCGGGATTGATAATGAGATACCTTGGATTGAATGTTTCTGGATAACGCTTCTGATTCTGCTTCAGCGATTTTAACCCTTCGCGGACATAATAAAATCTGGGTTCTTTCAACTCCGGCTCTTTCAGAAATAAATCGATGTGTTCCTTTGAATCGACGCAAACCAGATCATTGAGCAGTCCTATAGCTTCGAGGACGGTGTCACTGTATTTTTCAGGACTGACCGCACCTCCGCAGGCGCCTGAACATTGCTTCAAATGATAGGAAAAGCAGAACGATTTCGGACGGTTGTTTTTTTTCATCAATTCTGGACACAATTTGTACAATTTCTGGATTTTCTGCAGATAATGCTCGACGAATATTCTTGACCGGTAGGGGCCGTAAGTCCTTCCACGGCATCCGTCTTTTTCGTTTGAAAGCGTGATCGCCGGATACTCGTCATCCGAAACATGAAGGAACACATACTGCCGCCAGTTGCGCTGCTGGACGTTGTAAGACGGCTGGCACTGCTTGATCAGGCGCGATTCGAGGATCAGCGATTCCAGTTCCGTTTTGCAAACGTGATAATTAAAATGATGCGTGTGATGCAGAAGCCTTTTTTTCTTCGTGAGATTATCCTCGCGGATATGGCTGAGGACGCGCGTCCGTATGTCCGTGCTCTTGCCGATGTACAAAGGCAGGTCCTGTTCGTCGGCAAAAATATAGACGCCTGTTTCATGGGGTAAATCCTCAATTAGCGGTTCAAGCCGTTCGAGCCAGAGTTTCCGGATTTCAAACTCCGAGGCCATTTTCGAGAACACATCCTGCGCTTCGGGATGGTTCAGGTAATGAACAAAAATCTCCGCGGTGGCTAAGGCGTCGCCGAGCGCGCGGTGGCGGTTTGTGACCTCAACGTTCAGCAGGCTGATCATCGCGTCGAGATTGTATTTTTTATTGCCGGAATAAAGTTTCCGACCCAGCCTGACCGTACAGAGCCGGTCGCTGAAAAAATGTTCGCCGTGCCGCTCGTATTCTTTTTTAATGAATCCGTAATCGAAAGCCGCGTTGTGAGCGACCATTACCGATCCCCGGATGAAATCACGCACCGCGTCTTTCACTGCGGCAAAAACCGGCGCGTCATACAGATCGGCGTCGCGGATGCCTGTCAGTTGCGTGATGAAAAAAGGCAGGGATACCGGCGGTTTGATCAGCGTGGAATACGACCCGGCAATCTCACGGTTCTTTACTTTCACCATGCCGATCTCGATCACGTAACCGCTCTTAGCCGACTGGCCGGTCGTTTCAACATCCACGACTGTGAATTCGCGGTTGAGATCGAAATACGAATGACGCTTTGCCATAGTGCGCGTTAAAATCCGGGTTATTTAATGAAAACCGTTTTGATGTTCGTGAATTCCCGGATGCCGTACAGGGAAAGTTCCCGCCCGTAGCCGGATAATTTTGTGCCGCCGAACGGCAGGCGAGGATCGGATTTGACGAACGCGTTCACAAAACAATTCCCTGCGAACAATTCATCGCGCGCTATCCGTTCAGCAAGCTTAAGGTTATTCGAAAATACCGCGCCGCCAAGCCCGTATACTGTGTCGTTAGCAACTTCAACGGCTTCTTTTTCATCCCTCACCGCGATAATGGAGGCAACCGGACCGAAGGTTTCTTCGTTGTATGCGGCCATGCCTTTTGTAACGCCGGTCAGCACGGTCGGCGGATAAAAAAATCCTTTGCCTTCCGGAATTTCGCCGCCCAAAATACAAACAGCGCCCCGCCGAATGCTTCGCGCGACCTGATCATGCAGCGATTCGCGAAGATCTTGTCTCGCGATGGGACCGATATAATTTTCCGGAATCAGAGGATCGCCTGTTTTTTTACTCCTCATCAATTCAACAACGAGTTCCTCAAATCTCTTCCGGACTTTTTCCACAACGATAAACCGTTTAGCGGCGATGCAGCTCTGGCCGGTGTTGATCAGCCTTCCGGTGACGCATGCTTCGGCGGTTAACAGCAGGTCAGCGTCTTCGAAAACAATATACGGATCGCTGCCGCCGAGTTCCATGACGGTTTTTTTCATTTCCAGTCCGGCCTTCGAAGCGACGGCTTTTCCGGCGCGTGTGCTACCCGTCAGCGTAACGCCCTGGATGTGCGGATGCTCGATCATCTTTGCGACCGTATCCGGCTGAATATAAACCGTATCAAAAATTGATGACGGAAATCCGGCCTCACTCACCAGATCTCCAATCGCTTCGGCGCAGAGTGATACGTTCGGCGAGTGTTTCAGGATTGCTCCGTTGCCCGCCATCATCGCCGGAACGATAAAACGGTACACCTGCCAGAAAGGGAAATTCCACGGCATGATGCCGAGCACTATGCCGATCGGACGGTAAGCGATGTAACTTTTTGACGCGTCAGTTGCGATAATTTCGTCATTCAGCAGTGATTCGGCGGTTTCCGCGTAATGGCGGCACAGCCACGCGCATTTTTCCGCCTCGGCGATTCCCTGCAGTACCGGTTTCCCCATTTCCTTAGCCATGAGTTCGCCGAGCGCGTGTTTCCGCGCCAGCGTCAGTTCGCCCAGCCGCAGAAACAGCGACGCGCGTTCAGAAAATGACGTCCGGCGCCATTCCTGAAAAGCGAAATGCGTTCGTCCGATTATCCGGATCGCCTCTTCCGGAGCTGTTTCTGCTTTTTCATACATCACCGCTTCGGTCGCTGGATTGACGGATCGGTACGGCATGTTCATCGTTAGAGCTTTCTATGGTTGATTGATGATTCGGTTATAATCTTCCCAGGTATCGATGTCCGTCAGAACGCCTTCGTCATCAGTATCGAGATAAATTATCTTACTTTCATGCAAGCGGATGACATGACGCAGAGGAATTTCCGGTATAGGATCCAGACATTTATCCGCGATTCTCCGGTCGAGCAGAACCGGATGGCCTTTGCGGTTTTGATGCCGAGGAATAACAATCGAATCTCGCTGAAACATTCTTAACATTGCCGATACGGTTTCCCTGCGGACCAGCGGCATGTCGCCGTGAGCGATGATGACTGCGTGGAAATCTTCCGACACGTTTTGCAGGCCGATACGCAACGAAGAACCGGTTTCCATTTCAGGATGCGGGTTGATGACCCATTTCACATACGGATCATTTACGCCGGCCATGACATCATCCGTATGATTTCCGGTTACGACAACCCTTTCGGCAATTTCCGGCCGGTCGTAAACGTTCAGCGCGCATGAAATAACATTCGTTCCGCGGAACGGAAGCAATAATTTATTCGTTCCGAACCGGCGCGATTCGCCAGCGGCGAGCAGGACGCATGAAACTCTTATGGATAAAGCGCATACGTCTGTCATCAGGGCATCACAAACCCGGTTTGACTGCGTATGGTCAGCACGGGACAAGGCGCTTTGCGCACTACTTTTTCCGTTACGCTGCCTAAGAGAATATGTTCCAGCGCGCTCCGTCCGTGTGTGGTCATGATGATCATATCAGCCGACTCTTCTTTCGCGTACCGGATGATTTCAAGAAACGGTTTGCCCTGAATCAGGACTTTTTCGATGCGCTGTTCCGATTTCTCAGCCTGAAAATGCTGATCGATGATCCGCTCCATCGACTGATAGGATGAGGCGTAAATATTTTTTTCGATATCAACAAGATCCGGCATGCCGATCGGCGCTTCCGAGTAAAATGCGATCGGTTCGTATACATGAATCAGGAAAATACGCGATTTGAAAATCGAAGCGAGTTCTTTCGCGTACGCGTACGCGGCGGTGGCTGATTCGGAAAAATCGGTCGGCAGCAGTATTTTTTTTATCGATACCATTGGAACCTCCCCGGTTTAATGTTTGGAAGTTTTATGAAAATGATATTTCGTCATATAATACAAACCGATTATTCCGGGTAACAAAACATTGCTCAGAAACAGCAAGACGGACGCGTTGAACGCCGCCGCCGATGAGACTTGCATCTTTCCTAGAAAAAAAATAATCGCGCCCTCGCGTACGCCGAGATCCATTACGGCAATCGGAAGCATGGATTTCAGGAACATCGCCAGATTGGTATAAAGAAAAACCGGAAAGAAATTTGCATCCGTAAATGACGTCAGGAACCAGTAGAACTGGATATAAATCACGCATTGAAACGCTACGCCGTAAAAAAGACTGATGGCGGCGTGTTTCTTTTTCAGATGATCGGCAGCCGACACCAGCGCGAACAATTTTTTGTACAAAGGCATCGTATACACGGCGCGTTTGAACAGGCGTATAAAATACCGCAAAACCGAAGGCGCGGCCAGCATCGCCATCAACAAAACAATGAAAAGCATTACCATGACCAGTATAAAATATTCTATCAGTTCAAATACCGAACCGGTCATAAGGTTCAGAAAAATCAGTCCGAATACGCTGATCAGGGCCAATGCGATCAGTGAAAACATTTTATCGATTATCGCCAGGCCGATTAGCGGCGAGTGATTGTCGGTATGAATATAAAGGCCGCGTCCCAGTTCACCAAGCCGTCCAGGCGTTACCAATCCGATAGAAAAGCCGCACATCAACGACTGAAAGATCTGCCGGTTAGGCAAATCCGGATGAATGATCCTCACCAGATATTTCCATTTCAGATGCTGGATATACACATTCGGCATAGTCAATACCATTCCGGTAATCAGCGGAAACCATGAGATGCCGTACCATTCTGTTTTCAACGACGTGACCTGGATCTTGTCGATGATATAATACAGAATGAAGACCGTCAGGACTGATTTGAGAATAAAATAAAGAATTTTTCTCATAGGCCGGCGGACCGGCTTATCATGCTGCGTCAACGCCAGATCATCGGACGGATCGCTGATCGGCTTGACGTTAGGCTTATTGTCGCGTGATGAAGCCATCGCTTATTTCAGCCATCCTGAGGGATCGACTGCTTCCTTGTCTTTATAAATTTCAAAGTGAAGAATGGAGCGTCCGTCGTCCGACTGGTCGACGCGGGCAATCATGTCGCCGGCCTGCACCGTTTCGCCGTTGGACACATAGATTTCGCCGAGATGCGCGTAGACGGTGTAGAACGATCCGCCGTGATCAATAATGATTGTATTGCCGAACCTCCGCAGGTAGGTGATCAGCGATACCACGCCTTTGGCGACGGCCTGTACCGGCGCTTTATCGGTCGTGAGGATGCCGACGCCCGGGTAAAAGGTTTTTGTGCCCAGCACCGAATGAATCTGGTTGCCGTACTTGATCGCTATGCGCCCGCTGACCGGATAAGGAATCCTTCCTTTGGCTGTGCTGAGACCCGGGAGTTTCAGATGGGCCGGTTGCGTTTTGCCGACACCGCCAGACGGTGTTTTGGCGCCCGAGGGGGATTCCGCTTCTTTTCTTTTACGCTCCAGTTCAGCGATCATTGCCTGAAGCGTCTGCATATCTTCACGGCGTTCCTCGATCAGCGCGCTGAGGGATTTTTTGTTTTTCCGTATTTGATTCAGAGACACCGTGCGCTTTTTGATTTCAGATTGTACCAAGCGCGATTCTTCCTGCTTCTGATGGATGACTTCTTTCTGCATAGCCAGCAGTTCTTCCTTTTCCTTTCTTTGACGTTCCAGCTGGATGAATTTTTCGCGAAGCGTCGTGATATCCTTTTTGTCCTGTTCGGTGATGATCTTCAGGTACTTGTTTCGTGAATACACCTGGGTAAAAGACTGCGAGGTAAGGATAAAAGCCAGCGGATTGTCATCGCGCCGCTTATAGATCTGCACCAGGCGCTGCGCGATGATTTTTTTGTAATACTCCTGTTCCCCCCTTGTCTTACCGATACTCTTCTGGATGGAACGTATAGACAATTCGCTCAGTTCCCTGTTTTTTTCCAATGAGCCGATAAGCTGATTCAGAAGACCTATTTTCCGGTTGGTTTCGTTTAACTGCTGTAGTTCGCTTTTCTCTTTTTTTTGTTCGCCGGACAGTTTGCTTTCATAAGCTTTGATTTCATTCTGGATGGTTTTGATCTTGTCATGATTTTTTGAAATCTCATCCTGAAGCTGCTGAGCGCCAAGATGAGCGGGCGCCGCCAGCATGCCGGCAAAATAATATTGTATCAGTTTTCGTAGCATCA
>JBBIRG010000083.1:0-7023 GCA_037441945.1 Bacteroidota bacterium
TTCGGTCATTTCCAGCAGAAGCGATTTGACGTGGGCGGGCAGCGCGTCGAGTTCGTTTTTGATCTGAACCTGGCCAAGTTCCGGATTGACCATCTGGAACGGATCTTTGTGAGCGGCAAAAGCGATAAACGACATACCAAGACTGTAAAGATCGGAGCCGGGCTCGGCATGACCCAGATACTGTTCCGGAGGCATATACCCGAATGTACCCACAACGGTGCTGCCCCGGCCGGATGACGGATTCACAGCGTCTTTGACGGAACCGAAATCGACGAGATATATCCGGTCTTTCTGAAGGATCAGGTTTTTCGGCGTGATATCGCGGTGAATCACCGGCGGAACCAGCCCGTGAAGATATATAAGAATGTCCAGCGATTGTTCCAGGAACCGAATGAATTGGTCGCGGGACACGGGCAGGTGTTTATCGATCCATTCCAGCACGGTTTGGCCTTCAATGAAGGCCTGAACAAGATTAAAATGCTTATTCGATTCCGACAGGAAATAGTCAATATAGGCGGGGATATTCGGGTGATTCAATTGTCGTAAAATTTCCGCCTCGCGTTCGAATAATTGCACCACTTTCCAGTCGCTGACGTTTTCCAGCCGGAGCTGTTTCAGGATGCAGCGTTCTCCGGAGGGTTCGCGGACGACGAGATAGGTTACTCCCATTCCGCCGCGGGCATATTCGCGCTCGATTCGGTAAAGGCCGTTTTGAGATCGCAGTTTGATGTTTTTCATCTTTACACCTGAATGATAAGGTATCCGGCGGCCTTTTTCAGACGGTTCATAACCGCTTTCCCGAAATCCTTTTCAGGGATGCTTTCAGAATAAATGCAGTCGACTTTTCTGCGGTTGAACTCGCGGAGCGCGGCGAATAAATTTCGTCCGATATCCTTAGCCGTCTGCCCGATGTAAATAATTTCGGCGTTTTTGTAAACATGATTTTTTTTTGTTGTTAAAACGCCGGCAGATAATTTTTCTGAGCGGCTCATCCGTATGCGCTGGCGGATAAAAGCCTGAACTTTATGCTGATTCCCTTGAACGATGAGCAGTCCGGCGTCCGGCGCATAATGCCGGTATTTCATACCTGGTGACTTCGGCTGTGAAAGGTTGCCCGGCTCATGATCGGCATGATACAGGACGGCTTTGCCGATGCAGCGGCTGATCTGTTTTTGGGTGATGAAACCTGGCCGCATGATCACGGGCGGGTCGGCGGTCATGTCGAGCACAGTCGATTCGATGCCGACGGAGGCTAGGCCGCTATCGAGAACCGCGTCGATGCGTCCGTCCAGGTCTTCGAGGACATGGATTGCCAAGGTCGGACTGGGTTTGCCTGATCGGTTGGCGGACGGCGCGGCGACCGGTACGCCGGCCTTGCGAATCAGCCTTAAAGCGACTGGGTTTGCCGGCATCCGCACAGCGACGGTCGGCAGTCCGCAGGTAATGACCGCCGGGATGATATCCTGTTTCGGCAGTATTAACGTCAAAGCGCCGGGCCAGAAAGACCGGATGAGCGTGTATGCAGCTAGCGGGATGTTGCGAGCATACAGCCGGATATCTTTTTTGTAACCGAGATGGACGATCAATGGGTTATCGGCCGGACGGTTCTTGGCGCGGAATATTTTTTTTACGGCGCGCGGGTCCAGAGCGTTAGCTCCCAAGCCGTATACCGTCTCGGTCGGAAACGCGACTAATCCGCCGCTGCGAATGATCCGCCCCGCCTCCGCAATGATTTCTGCCGGCAACCTGCCGTCTGCGGGAACGATCCAATGTTTTGTTTTCAGTTTTTTTGTCATCCCGTAAAATGATGGTTCGCTTCTTTTCGCTGATTGCGTTGTGACTTCCTGAAAACGCGGCTTTTCTTCGATGAACGGAATCCAGCGCCATTTCCTTTAAATAATATAAAAAACTAATTTGTCAAGTTAAATATCGAATTCGGCATTGAATTTATTTTTAAGCAGCTGAAATTTTTTCTGATAATTTTTCTGTTTGTCTTTATTCAGATATTTTCGTAAATTATGAGGCTATGCGAACATTATACACGGGATAAAGCGTTTTGAACCTATGAGCAACTGGATGTCTGAACTTCGTAAGGATCCCATTGTAAGCCGCTGGGTAATTATTTCCAAGGAACGCGGCAAGCGGCCTTCGGATTTTCCCCATGATGAAATACGCAGCCAGTCGGCTTTGTGTCCCTTTTGCTCCGGCAACGAATCCAGCACGCCGGGCGAGATCATGACCTATGGCCGTCCGAACGGCGATGCGAATTCTCCGGGATGGAAACTGCGGGTCGTGCCGAACAAATACCCCGCGCTGCATATCGAAGGCGATCTCAATCCCCGCGGCGATGGGATGTTCGACCTGATGGACGGCATCGGCGCGCACGAAGTCATCATCGAAACGCCCGAACACAAGAAGGACCTGACCCAGCTGGAACCGCATGAGTTCGAATGGATGCTGCGCGCTTACCGCGCCCGTATCCTCGATCTGAAAAAAGACGTCCGCTTCCGGTACATCCTTATTTTCAAGAACCAGGGATTCGCCGCCGGAGCCACGGTGGAGCATACGCATTCGCAGCTCATCGCCACGCCCGTCGTGCCGCGCGTCGTACTGGAGGAAATCCAGGGAACCGAACAGCATTACCAGATGAAAGACCGCTGCATTTACTGCGATATCATCCGCCAGGAAATCCGCGATGCCCGGCGCATCATAGCGGAAAACGAACGGTTCATCGCGTTTGAGCCATACGCCTCGCGCGTTCCGTTCGAAACTTGGATCCTGCCAAAACATCACCAGTCCAATTTTGAAGCCGAGGACGACGAACAGCTGTCCAAGCTCGCCTTATTATTTCGCGAAACGCTCTTCAGGCTCAAACAGGCGCTGGATCATCCGCCTTACAATTATATGCTGCATACGGCGCCGGTCAACGACAAACAAGGACATGCCGCCTATCACTGGCATTTTGAAATAGTTCCCAAACTAACCAAACTGGCCGGTTTCGAATGGGGTAGCGGTTTTTACATTAACCCGACGCCTCCTGAAGAAGCCGCCGCGTATTTGCGTGAAGTCAAGATCAAAGGTCTAATCTAGTATGAGAGGTCGTTAGTTATGCGAAAGTCCAAAATATTCTTTCTCGCTCCGGAAATATATCCGTTCGTTCGATGCGGACGCAGCAGCGACATGGCCGGATCGCTCCCGATATACCTCCAGAACAGCGGACATGAAGTCCGCATCATGATGCCGAAGTATTCTCTGATCAACGAACGCAAGCATATCATCCGCGACATCATACGCCTGAAGGACATACCCGTAACCTTCATGGACAAGCCGCGTACGGTTTCGGTTAAGTCGGGATTTCTTCCGGAAAGCAAGACGCAAACGTATTTTCTCGATTACGAGCCTTTCTTCAAGCGTTCCGACATCTATCGCGACAAACGCACCGGTCTGCCATTCAAGGATAACGATCAGCGGTTTGTCTTTCTTGCAAAAGCGGCGATCGAAACCTTAAAAACGCTCGGCTGGCAGCCGGATATCATACATTGCAACGACTGGCCTTCGGGAACACTCCCCGCGCTGATCCGAAAGGAACAAAAAGAAAATAATTTCTTCAAAAAGACCGCGCTGGTTTTTTCCGTCAACGAATTTACCGACGCTGGAATATTTGATAAATCCGTTCCGGTATCGGCGGGGCTCGAACTGAACGCCGCCGAAACCCCGAAAGTCATGCACGGAAACAAGTTCAGTATGCTGAAAACAGGGCTCCTTTATTCCGACGTCGTGATGATACCTTCACATGAAAAACGGTTCAAATCGCTGACCCAACCGAAAACAGACGTCGAAAAAATTATTGCGCAGGTGAAAAACCTGTCCGATGTTCCTTACGGCGCGAATTATCAACTGTGGAATCCCAACAGCAACGCGCTGGCTAAATCCTACTCGCCCGAAAAATATTACCGCCGTAAAGTCAACCGGGAAGAATTCATCCGAGACCGGCGAACGGGATTCAGCGAGGAAGAAATGATCATCGGGATACTGACGGAAGACTTTGACCGCGACGCCGCCGACATTGTCGATTTCCTGAAATCGGTCAAAGATCTGCCCCTGCAGATCGTCTTGCTGTCCGACAAAAGCCCGGCTTCACATACAGGGTTCAAACAGCACGCATCAAAAACGCCCGGACACCGCATCCATACACCGGTCGATCCCGACGACCAGATGAAGCCGCTCTTTTTCGCCGTGACAGATTTCTTCTATACGCCAGGAACCGATTATTTCAGCCAGCGGCACAACCTCAACGGCGTCCATTACGGCAACATTCCGATAATCGACAGACAGTCGGATACCGCCGCTTTGTTTACTCCCCTGCAGATCAAGAGCCTGACGGGACAAGCGGTGATTTTTAATTCAAAAAAAGATATTGCCCCGGCGCTCCAGGAAACGAAGAACGCTTTTTCGGACGCCGAAAAGTGGGAAGCGATGATCGTGAAATGCATGAAACACGATCTCAGCTGGAACCGGGTCATGCCGCAGGTCATCAAAGTGTATGAAAAAGCGCTGAGCCGCTTGAAATAATATTCTCGTTATCTTTTATCAAGCCAACGGAGTCGGTATGAATCATTTGCTGAACAGTCAAATGAAAAGTATGCGGTTCATTATTTTTCTGATGATTTGCGCCGCTTCGGGACATGCGCAGTCCTCAGCGATCGGGTATCATGTCGATCTTTCTAAACCAGCGTCCGGTCAAATAACGATCTCTATGACTATTGAGGATTTCAAAGATACAGCGGCAACTTTTTTCATGCCCGCCTGGTCGCCGGGCGATTATATCGTTTCCAATTTCGGGCAATGGGTCGTTCATCTTGAAGCGCTGAGCGATCGGAATGAATCTCTTCCGGTCAAGCGTCGTTCACTTAACGAGTGGACAATCAGCGGTTCATCGCAACTGACCTCGATCCGTTATACAATACGCGACATTCCCGAAGACAGTTGCGCGTCTATGGCGACCACCCTGAATGAAATCAAAAAAGATCTGGTTTATGCCAACGCTCCCACCGTTTTCGGTTATCTGAAAGGACAAAAGGACAAGCCCTGCGCCGTGCGGTATACCGTGCCCGACCAATGGACTCTATGGACCTCGCTCGACAGCGCCGGCGACCTTGAATTCCGCGCGGCGGATTATGACGAGCTGATCGACTGCCCGTTCATTGCCGGCGATTCAAAACTGAAGCATACCGCTTTCTTCGTCAGCAACGCCCGGTATGATATGGTTGTTCATTCGGAATGGGATATCCCGCTGGACTCGCTGGCCGATTATGCGCAGAAAGCGGCCGTTTACCAGACCAACTTTTTTGATGAAACGCCGTTCGAACGGTATCTTTTCATTTTCAATTTCCTGACCCGCGGCCAGCAATTCGGCGCGCTCGAGCACCGCAATTCTTCCGTTTATTTCATGCAGCCTCCGGTGCATGTGAAGAACCTCCGGCGAAGCATTTATCCGCTGATCATCGCGCATGAGTTCTTTCACTGCTGGAACCCGAAACGCTTCACCTTCCACCAGCTGAAGGATTTCGATTATCAGGACACCGTGCGGCTGAAGCACATGTGGTTTATTGAGGGATTCACCGAATATTACGCGAAGCTGACCATGGTACGAACCGGCCTTTGGCAGCCGCAGGATTTTTTGAACGAAATGAGTATGCTGGCGTATCAGCGGGGGCTTGACAACCTGGAAAAACTGAGCTTGCGCGCTGGTGAAATCGGCGTCGCGCCGGTAATGTATACGCAGGGCGCCATGATCGCGTTTATGTTCGACGTGTATTGCCGCGAAAAAACCGGCAACCGAAAGTCCATGGATGATATCATGGTTTACCTGAACCGGAAATACGCGCGTAAAAATATATCGTTCGACGAAAAAGATTTTCTCGGCATCCTGAAAGAAGCGTCCGGCGTTGACCTGAAATCCCTTCACCGGAATTACGTGCGCGCCAAAAAACTGATCCCCGCTAAAAAATATTTCAGCAAGGCGGGACTGATCTACGAGGAAATATATCATCCGTTTTACGGCTGGAATTTCGACGTTGACGACAACAATCAGCTGACCGTCATGTCCGTCAGCGACCAGTCGACCGCAACGGCCATCGAGCTGCAGGCCGGCGACGTCATCACGCATCTCCAGAAAAAACCGATACCCGCCGACCTCGACAGCATCCGCGCAATCCTCGAACAGGTCAACCGGCTGAAAGTCAAGGATACGATCGAAATAACCGTCGAACGCGGAGGAAATTCTAAAAGGCTCCGGGGTATGGTACGACCGGGAAAATCCGCCGAAGTCAAAATCAGGGAAAACCCCGACGCCGAACCGGATAAGAAAGCGATCCTCGACGGCATCCTGAACCGAAAAAAATAATTTGTAATTAAGAAAAAAATTTATATAATCACTCACTTTTGATTTAACGCTCTAATAGACTAAAAAACCGATGATAACCGCGAAAGTAAAAATCATGCCGAAACCCGGCATTCTCGATCCCCAGGGGCAAGTCATCCTGCACTCGCTGGAATCTCTCGGTTTTCAGGGCATTGACAACGTCCGTGTCGGGAAACTGATTCTGCTGAAAATTGACCGACCCGGCAACGCCGAAGCGGAATCATCAGTCAGGGAAATGTGCCGGAAACTCCTGGCCAATCCCAACATTGAGTCATTTGAGATCGAAATCGAATAACAAAACTCACGGGGTGTAGCGCAGCCCGGTTAGCGCGCTCGGTTCGGGACCGAGAGGGCGAGAGTTCAAAGCTCTCCACCCCGACTTCAAAAAAAAGAATGTAGCTCGAAAAACCGGCGGTTTTGTATCCTCAAAATCTTTCTCGGAAATTACGATCAAAAAAACAATTCTGCGATGATGGTTTATAATAAACCGCCAATAGCAATATCATTTTAAATAATTTATTTTTGTTGGTTTCTTTATTTTTTCTGAGTCGTCAGGATTTAAAGTAGGCAAAAAATCGTTATTGTAGAGGTAACAAGTT
>JBBIRG010000083.1:7033-8297 GCA_037441945.1 Bacteroidota bacterium
AAACGAAAGATTAGGATGCCATGAAAAATTTAGAATGAAATAATCGAATTTTAGCGCTTTACAAGTGAAATTCGTGTTTTTTTGGGCAGAATATTTTTATCACCAGCGCAAAGCCTTTATCATAAAGCGTTTGTAAAGAATTATTTCAAGTTCGCTTTGATGTTTTTTATTTCCCATTTATGTTCCGTCTTGTCCAGGTTAGGACAACCGATCGGCGCTTGCTGGAAAATCGGAAAAAATTTCAAACCGAAAAGGTGACGATCTGCTTTAGATATCCGTCGTTTCACCGGGTTTCAGCACCTGAATGCCGATACCGAGCGTCCTGATCCGTTCGCTGAACGCCGTCGGATCGGATTTGATCATGTCAAACGTATTATAATGCATCGGGATGACTTTCTTCGGCTTCAGCATCGCCGCCGCTTTCACCGCGTCGTCAATACCCATGGTAAAATTATCGCCGATAGGAATCAGCGCGACGTCGATCGGGTCCATTTCGCCGATCAGCTGCATATCCATAAACAGCCCGGTATCGCCGGTATGATATACTGTTTTGCCTTCGACGGTCACGATGCAGCCCGCGGGCGTTCCCCCGTAGGAACCGTCTGGGAACGACGAGCCGTGCCAGGCGGGCGTCAGCTTAACCCGGCCGAACGGAAACGCGTGAGCCCCGCCGATATGCATCGGGTGGACCGCCGCGCCCTGCTTACCGCAGTACATCGCGATCTCATAATTTGAAATGATCGTTCCGCCGGATCGCTTCGCGATGGGGATCGCGTCGCCCAGATGATCGCCGTGCGCGTGCGTCACGATCAGGTAATCCGCTTTTACGTCCTCTTCCTTGACCGGCGACTGCGGATTGCCGTTGATAAACGGATCAATCAGAATCGCCGTTTTCTCCGCCGTGATCTTCCAGCAGGAATGACCGAAAAATGTGAGTTGCGCCATGGGTGCCTCCTTGTTTATGAAGCGGGTTGAATTCAAAACACAGACTTTAAAATGATAAAAAAAACTCTAAAAACAAATAATAATCGTTGTAATTCGGTCCGGTCTTTCTATTTTATTATATCTGAATTCCGATATAGATTTTTTGATATCGTAAGTTTTCAGCAAACGGCGCATGTTTTTTTACTTATTGTGGAATGATTATCCGTTCGATGAATTTCGCCTAACCGAAAGGACACACCTCATCCTTGATTTGAGAACAAAGCGGGAGAGATGTTGCCCGGGCGCAATTTGCCATAAAGCGCGCGGCGAGGTTGATCTA
>JBBIRG010000084.1:0-8267 GCA_037441945.1 Bacteroidota bacterium
TCCTCCTTAAGGCTTTCTCCAAATCTTCTTTTGTTATTGCGCCTTTTCTTAAAATTAAAAATGGGTTTTTAGCCAAATCCACCACTGTGGATTCGAGACCTATCTTTGCTCTACCACCATCAATAATTAAATCAACTTTTTCTTTAAAATCAGAAAGGGCGTGAATCGCGGCTGTTGAGCTCGGCCTGCCGGAAATATTAGCAGAGGGAGCGGCTATAGGAACACCGGCAGAAACAATCAGATTAAGCGCTATTTTATTTTGTGGCATTCTGAGCGCCACGGTTTGAGATTTAGCCGTAACATTGTCGGGAATTATTTTTTTCTTTTCTAAAACCAAAGTCAGGGGACCTGGCCAAAATTTGTTAATTAACAAATCTGCTTCTTTAGGAATATTTTTTGCTAAATTAAAAATATCCTCCTTTTTAGCTATATGAACTATCAAGGGATTGTCCTTGGGCCTGTCTTTTATTTTAAAAATTTTTGAAACTGCTTTTTTATTTAAAGCGTTGACGCCTATACCATACACGGTTTCGGTAGGAAAAATAACAATACCGCCACTTTTAATGACATCTGCGGCTTTTTGGATACGATCTTTTTCTGGGTTTTTAGAGTTAATTTTTATAAGTCGCATATCGGAAAACCCCATAAGTGAATAACTATAAAGTTTTTTAATCATTAACATTGAAAATATACTGGTATTAAAGGCTTTGTAGGAGCTTATAATAATTATATCAAATACCAGTATATGATTACAGAAAAAGCAAAAAAGAAGGCGAAAATAGTCTATTTCTTTGATAAATTTGGCGAGGGCGACTTTTATCTTTTCCAATCCGTTTTACACTGGCTTATTCCGTTATATTGGCGAATTAAACGAGGGCGAGTACGAGCCAATCATCGCAAAAAAAATTTTTGACGTCCGCGCTTCGCGCGGCCGAATTAGTAGCAATTACTAAACAAAGTGCGAACCCATTTTGAACGAAACTGACACTCCGCCCAGCCGCCCTGCTCGTTCAGAGCAGAGCCAAGCAAAATTCACGATGTTTTTACTGGTCGGGACACCCGGAATCGAACCGGAACCTCACGCACCCGAAGCGTGTATACTGCCACTATACTATGTCCCGATATATTATCTAACGGGGCGTCATACTCCAGCCCGTTAAAACATTAAAATTTTAAATTTTTACCAGCTTGATGTCAATTTCTTCGCCAAAAAAATCTTTCGCCAATTTTTTTATTTTTTCAGAATCCTTTGTGGTTAAATATATCCTTTCTTTCCTTTTTTTTAAATTTTTTTCTATTTCAGGATGTTTTTTAAAATAATTTTTTAATTTTTCAGCGATTATCCCGCCCTGCGAAACAATTTTTACTTTTTCCGGCAAATATTTTTTTATTTCATTTTCAATAACAGCGTAATGAGTGCATCCCAAAATAACCGCGTCTATTTTTTCACTTTTAATAAATAATTCATTAAGGTATTTTTTTATGACCAAATCTAATTTTTCTCCTTTTTCTCCGGATTCTATAATTGGAACAAAAAGCGGGCAAGTTTGTTGAAAAACTTTTATTTCCGGATTTATTTTAGCAATTTCATTTACATAAGCCTCTGAATCAACGGTTGCTTGCGTGGCTAAAATTCCGATTTTTTTTGATTTTGTGAATTTATCTGCTTCTTCCGCGGTTGGAATAATAATCCCCAAAACTCTTTTTGTCTTTTTTGGATTTTTTTGTTTTCTTGGCGGAATGCATAATGGCGGAATCCACGCGGATTAGGTGATAGCCGAACTGGGTAAAAACCGGCCCGATAACCGTACCGGGCTTGCCGCCGAAGCAAGCGTCCTCAAATTCCTTAACCATCATACCTTTGGTAAACCATCCTAAAGAGCCGCCCTGCTCGGCGGAACCTTTGTCGGCGGAGTAAATCCGGGCTAGTTCCGCGAAATCTTTGCCTTCAACAAGCTGCTTCTTGACGTCCGCGATGCGACTCAGGATTTCCGCCGAATCTTCCGCGGTCGCCCGCTCGCTGTAATTCACGAACGCGATGCGCGCCTTGGCGGGTTCCTTGAAATCATTCAGGTGAGCCTGATAGTATTTCTTCAGGTCATCATCGTCGGCCGTTACCATATCGGCGGAAACTTCCGCAGGACTGAAATAGATAAGTTTTGCGTTCAACTTCAGGTTGCGCCGCATATACTCTGCGCGCAGTTCGCTTTCAGTAATGCGGATAGTGGAATTGATCATCGGCTGGATTTTGCTGAACGGGAGCTGAATCCGGAGAATGGATTCGATTTCAGCCCATTGTTTTCCGAATTGCGGATTGTTCAGCGCCTGAATGTACTTATTAGGATCAAACTTTCCGTCGGTTTGGAACGATGGGCTCTGGCGCAGAAAATCAGGCGGATTCGTTTTCAAATTGTAAACAATTTCCGAATCGCCGACGGAAATGCTGTTCCGGCGGATAAACGTCCTTAAAATGTGTTCTTCAACCATCTGATTCCAGACCTGGTCGCTGATGCCTTCCATCTCCGATTCGGATAGGGATTCGCCGCCCCGCTGCTGCTGAGCCTGCTGAATCTGGTTGAAATAGGTCACCTGAAAATCGGCATAACGGACGTCCTCTCCGCCGATTTTACCGATGATTCCTCTTTGCGTCCTGGAAATATCGGAGTAATTCGCTCCCCACTCCACAACAATCAGCGCGACAAAGGCGAAGACCAGCACATACAGAAGCAAATGCGTCTTCTCCCGGATTTTCGTCATCATAATACTATATCTCCTGTTTCAATTCAAAACTCATCTGGCGACGGTATTCAAGGTCGGCATTATACTGCATTTCAAGCCGAAAATCAAATAATAATTGCTAAATTACCGATTCTCATTTGGATGCCCGGCGGGCCTAAACCGCAAGAAGGGAAAAAAAAACCAGAAAAAATCAGCAAGAAATCTTCTGGTTAACCATCACAGATTATAAACCAATTGCTTAATAATTCTGTTCGGCCTGGATCTGTCTCTGCTTGCGGATCGCGCGAAGCCGGTCGGCTTTTTTCTTTTCGCTGGGTTTGACATAATGCGCGGTATCGCGAAGCGTACGCATCAAACCGGATTGAAGGCATTTCCGTTTAAACCGTTTTAACGCCTTATCGAAAGATTCGTTCTCTCCAACCTGTACAGTGATCATAGATAATCCTTTTCTAAAACAAATAAATATAACACGTTACAAAAACACTGTAAGAATTTACAGTAAGCGAGCAATTTATATTAATTTTTCTAAAAAGCAAGAAAAATTTTTCCGAATTTCCAGAATTTCCTAGAATTTTCTTCGCTGTCTTTTTCTTGACTTTATCTGATTTTTTCATTAAAATCAAGGTCGATAAAAGAAAAGGAAATCTATGAAAACGACACTATTTACCGTCATTCTCGCCCTGATGATGACGTATCCGGTTCAGCCGCAGTTCAAGTCGCAAACGGAACGCCCGCCGATAGACGTTCGCAGCGGAATCACGTCGGCGTCGGGAACGTTTTTCAGCCTGTTCAGCCCCGACCGTTTTTACATGAACCATAGTTATTCCTTGTCGTATTTCACCGGCGGAGGTTACAGTGGTTCGTTGGGTATGCTGAATAATACGCTGAATTTCAAGTTAGCCGATCCGCTTTTTATGAAAGTCAACCTGGGCGTCATGCACCAGCCGTTCGGAGGTCCGAAAGACGCGCCGTACCAGAAAGCGCAGTTCATGCACGGGGCCGAGCTTATTTACAAGCCGAACAACAAATTCCAGATGAACATCGGCTACTCCAACTCGCCGTATTATCAAGGCTTTGGCATGTACGACAATCCGTTCATCCGTCCGGCCGGTTCGGGATTTGACGATTTTCGTTTCGGCGGCGTTAAGTAATTTTTCGTGTAAACTGAGCGCAGATAACCGGGCGTCAAGGGCTCGGTTTTTTTTTGAACGACTTTTTCCGGAGTAATGGATATGCTGAGAAAACCGCGAACCGATGAACTCGCCGATGAATTATCCGACAGCGTCAAACAGGCGGATGGATCGGATGCCGCTGAAGTGAACGAAGCCTCTTCCCGCCGCGCTATGAATAACACCATACGCCGACCGGCGGCCGGTTCCCTGGATAAATTCCTGAACCTGATGATCGGCGGTTTAGCCTTAGTCGTTATCGCGTTAGTAGTTTCTCTCATCATCCGGCTGAGCTCTTCACCGGCCGAACCGGTCAAATCGGGAGAGCCGCAGGAAGTCGTTACGAACGGTTCTACGCAGATCGGCGACGAGGAAAACGGATCTATCAAAAGCCGGACGCTCAGAGTCGAAGTGCTCAACGGAACGGAAGTTCCCCGTTTGGCCGCTAAAGTTGCTGATTTCCTTAGAACCAAAGGATACGACGTGGTGCAGACTGGAAACGCGAAACACGCCAATTTCCGGAAAACGGTGGTGCAGGACCGGATCGGCAACATGCCGGGCGCCGTGCAGGTCGCGAGGACGCTCGGCGTCAGCGAATCCAACGTGCTTCAGCAGAAAAACCCGCAATTGTACCTCGACGTTACAGTGATTATCGGTCAGGATTACAAATCGCTCAAATTTATGAGCCAGTGACGGTTAGACAATTATACCAGCCATTTTTTTTTGACGCCATAAACAAGAATTTCATCATTGCAACCGGTTCATGAAGATAATGTGACGGCCCGCGGGTTCGACCGCGGGATGATCCTCCGTCTGTTGACGTTCGCGAAGCCGTACCGGGGAACCGTTTTTTTTTCGTTGTTTATGCTGTTGCTGGCGCAGGGATTCGGGGTTTACCGCCCGAAGATCATCCAACTGGCTATTGACAACGCGATCCCCGCCGCCGATTACGCCCTGCTGACCGAATATACGATTCTTTTTCTCGGATTCTTATTCATTGAGTTTCTGTTCCAGTATGCCGTGATTTACAAGACGCAATGGATGGGACAAAAAATCATCTACGACATCCGGATGAAGTTATTTGATCATACCGGCAGCCTGCATTTGCAGTTTTTTGACCGAAACCCCGTTGGCCGCTTGATCACCCGCATCACGTCCGACGTGGAAACGCTCAACGAATTGTTCACCTCCGGATTGGTTTATTTGCTAGGGGATATGATTCTTCTGCTTGGGATTATCGGTTTTATGTTTTACATGAACGCTCAATTAACGTTGGTCATTCTTGCCGTGCTGCCGGTTTTATTTCTCCTGTCGCTGTTGTTCAAACGTTATGTACGAATCACCTATACGCAGGTCCGCCTGCGGTTGTCAGCGCTGAATTCGTATCTTCACGAAAACCTGTCGGGCCACGGCGTGATCCAGCTTTTTCACAGGGAAAAGGAACAGTCGGGAAGATTTGACGCTCTGAACCGGAACCTGGCAAAGGCGCATATCGATTCCGTTTTTCATTACGCCTGGTTTTACCCGGCGATCAACCTAACAGGCGCGGTAGCGATCGGCTTGCTGATCTGGTTCAGCGGTTTTCCTGATATCCAGCAGGCGATGACGCTGGGGACGCTGATCGCGTTCATTCAGTACGCGCAGTTGTTCTTCAAGCCCATCCAGGATCTCAGCGATAAATACAATGTTCTCCAGACGGCGATGGCGGCCTCGGAAAGGGTATTTGACCTGATCGACACGCCCGCCCGGATTACCAATCCGGCCAATCCCGCGCCTGTAAATGAACTGCGGGGACATATCGAATTTCGGCGCGTCCAATTCCGTTATAACGGCGACGAATCCGACGTCGACGATCCCTGGGTTCTCCGGGACATTGATCTGACGATTGAGCCGCGAAGCAGTGTTGCCCTTGTCGGCTCGACAGGCGCGGGGAAAACCACGCTGATCCACCTGCTGATGCGTTTTTATGAAACAACCGACGGACAAATCCTAATAGATAAACGCGACATTAAAGATCTGGATCAGCGCCAATTCCGCAGGCAGGTTGCGATTGTCCCGCAGGACGTGTTCCTGTTTTCCGGAACGATACTCGACAACATACGGCTCGGACGCGACGATATCGGCGAAGAAGAAGTGATCCGCGCCGCGCGGGCGATCGGCGCGCACCGGTTCATCGAACAACTGCCGGGAAAATATCATGAACCCGTCCAGGAACGCGGTTCCACGCTGTCGACGGGCCAGCGCCAACTGATCGCGCTCGCCCGCGCGTTTGTGATTGATCCTGCGATCCTGATCCTCGACGAAGCCACGTCCAGCATTGATACGGAAACAGATCGGATTATTCAGCAAGCCATAGTAACGCTGATGGCCAACCGGACGTCCATTGTTATCGCGCACCGCTTATCGACGATCCGTTATATCCGGCAGGTCGTCGTTCTTCACAAAGGCCGGATTCGCGAACAAGGCTCGCACCACGAATTGCTCGCCCAGGACGGAATCTATTCGCGGTTGTATGAATTGCAATACAAAGATCAGGAGCCGGTTTAGCCGGAGCTTCGTACGGAAAAATCAGTTTATCATGGAATCGATCATATCATGGCTTTACCTGCGGCGTCTTCGCCCATTTTTTTTCAGGCGGTCGGCGCTGAATTCTTTTTTAACATTTTCATATTCTCGCTGAATTTCATTCTGAGTACTAAACAACCGCTGACCGGAATCTGATTTTTCGGCTTCCGAATACCACAATGTTTTCGACAAAACCGATTTCCCGTAACGGAACGTCGTTTTCATGATAAATATTTTGTCGGTCAGCCGGTTCATCGCTTTGTCGGGTTTCCTGTCTTTCAGGAAAACAGTAACCTCGCGAAGCATTTCTTTTTCATTATCGCCGAAATAGGAGCTGGCCTGAAGTTTTCGATATAAACAACCGCTTCATCGGTTTTCTCCCGCCGGATTTTGACATACGCGCCGATCAGCCAGACAGGTTCATTGTCCATTACCTGCCTCGAGCCAGTCGAGAGGTTCATTTTTTTCGCGTCGCCGATAAAAGAATCCAAGTCATCATCACCGGCCTCTTCTTTGTCAATAGTCAGTCTGTCCAATCCCCTCAGGAGAACTCCCGGCGCATGTATCTGAGCATAGAGGGCTTCATCCGCTGAATCTATACCGGTTACGCTGTATGCTTTCATGACCGGAATCAGCGCCGTTTTGTTTTTTTAAGCAACGGAAAGATATCCGGAAAATTCTTCCTCCGCCATATACGTCCATTTTTTCTTAAAAAAAACAACGCCGCGGATCATGAGTGCCGCTAATTTCAGTTCCGGCACCCGCAAACGGACGGGGTCTGCCAGACTCAATTCATACGCGATGAACGATGTCGGAACATATCCTGAGCCCATCCACGCCGCCGCGAGCATCAGATGTTCATAATAGGAATGGTACCATGGCATCATAAGCTGTGAATTGGAATAACCGCTCAGTTTTTTGTTCGAGAATTGCTGGAAAATCGTCTTCGTTGATTTTCGGAGTTCCAATTGTAACTCATATACTCCATCGCAATTTCGGCAGTCTGAAGCGCCTGGCCATAAAATGAAACGTTCTTATCCGCAGCCGCCGCTTTTTTCAGAATGTTCCAGGGCAGGAACGCGGCTTTATGCGCAGAGGTTCTCCGGGAATCCTTTACCATCAGGGCTTTTTTTCTTCGGTCAGAGATGAATCGGTTAGAGCCTCCGCGGGAAGGGACCTCATGCCGATTTTCAGGCCGCGGTAGATCAGTGTTTCCGGGGATTCAAGCGCCTCGCGAAATTCCCGGCGTTCTTTTTCAGTCGGTTCCTCGCATGTAAACAATCCGCAACGGGAACAGATTAATAGAGAGATCAGCGTTAGTTTCAGAGTAAATATTTTTTCATGACGGGTCTCAATGATTTAATGACAAGATGATCCGGATTGCTTCATTTCAACGGGCGCTTTTGGACTTAAAAATGGAATCCCGAGCTCCAGTCCGCGTAGAATGAAGATCAATCCCAGTCCGCCGATAGCGATGGGCGCAAGCCGCGTTAATTTTTGACGGAGATTCGCGCTGACTATGCTTCCGAAGAATGAAACAGCGAACAGTGCCGGGGTTGCGCCAAGGCCGAACAGGAACATGTAAGCCATTCCGCGGAACAAATCCCCCTGCGCCAGCGAACCGGCCCATGCCATATACACCAATCCGCACGGCAGAAGCCCGTTGATCATACCGATGGCCAGCAAAGAAAAATAACCATGGCGCTTCATCAGCGAGTTGAACCGTTGTTTGATTTTTTCAGGAAATGTGGTCACCGCCTGATGAGAAAAAATAGTGCTGCTGAATTTCGTCGG
>JBBIRG010000085.1:0-8167 GCA_037441945.1 Bacteroidota bacterium
ACTCTCCGGAATGGGCGACCTGGTGCTGACCTGCACGGGCGACCTGAGCCGTAACCGGAATGTCGGCATGCAGTTAGGACAAGGAAAAAAAATCGGCGATATCCTGCGCTCCATGAAAATGGTCGCCGAAGGAGTTTTTACTGCGAAAGCCGCCTGGGCGCTGGCCCAGAAACATAAGGTGGAAATGCCCATCACGGAACAAGTTTACCGCATCGTGTTCGAGGAAAAAGATCCGGTCGTTGCCATGACGGATCTGATGTCCCGTTCTTTTAAAACCGAACAGTAATTTTGCGAGGTCTTTATGCCAACCGAAAAAGTCAGCCGTGAATTTAAGATCAATCTGGTAAAATCCGTTTTCAGCCGAAGCGAATTTGAACAGTTAATCGGTCCGTGTAATCCATATGAATTATCCGAGGTACAGGAGTTCCTCTGGGAAGCTTTGCTGTATATCGGGCGCGATGAGCGCGGGCAGCCGATCAAGCGGGACGCGATCACGTCAAGGATGGAGCCGACCGTTGACTATTGGCGGGCGCAGCTTTGCGGCGAACCGGTAGATACGTGCCGGGGCCGTTCCTGTTTTGTATCGCACCCGGTTTGCGCGGCGAAAAAACTGCGCGGTCAGATCGAAGTGATCCGGCAGTGTTTTGAACGCCGCCGGCAACGATCGGAACAGCGCGACGACGCTTTGCTGATGCTGCTGCTGTATCATGTCAACGATCACCATTATGCGGCCGGCGGAATCTATGATCATACAAAAAACCCGCTGACCACCGTGGGATCGCGGGTGCTGGACGGCGAAACGCTTGCGCGCGTCGTGAACGGCATGAACTGGGCTATGAATAACGCGCCGAAATTAGACGTCTTCGAAAGCGAACTGCTTGTGGGCGAAGCAAAGCTAATCGTGCAAAGCCGCCGGATTGTGTTCGACGGACACGAAATTTTCATCACCCTGACGACGCCGGAACACGAAGACGCGGAAGTGCTGAATAAGGTATTCAAACGCCTCGAAAACGGGGTCATCCGTATTTTTCGTCGAGAACCATAATTTGAAAAAGACTGAAAGGTTTCAGTATTGCCATCATCCTCTGGCTTACCGCCGCAGGATTACCCGTGAAGTTCGAGTCGGCGACGTCGGTATCGGCGCCGACAATCCGATCCGTATCCAGTCCATGACAACTTCGCCTACGATGGATACCGTTGCGACCGTAAATCAGATCATGGCTCTTTCGGCGGCAGGATGTGAAATCGTACGGCTGACCGTACCGTCAATCCGGGAAGCCGAAAACCTGAAAGCTATCCGCGAACAATTACGCCGAAAAGGTTGCGGCATTCCAATAGTGGCGGACATTCATTACACGCCGAATGCCGCTTTGAAAGCCGTTGAGTACGTTGAGAAAATCAGGATCAATCCCGGGAATTTTGCCGATAAAAAGCAGTTTGCGCAAATCAATTATTCCGAAAATGAATATCAGCGAGAACTGGAGCGCATTGACGAACAGTTCCGCCCGCTGGTCGAACGCTGCCGCGAACTGGGCGTGGCGATGCGCATCGGCGTCAATCACGGGTCCTTGTCCGACCGCATTATGAGCCGATTCGGCGATACCCCGGAAGGAATGGTGCAGTCCGCCGTGGAATTCATTCAGATCGCCGAACGGTACGGTTATCATGACATCGTTCTGTCGATGAAGGCGTCGAATCCCAGAATCATGATATCGGCTTATCGGTTGCTGGCCGCGCGGCTGGGCGAGCTGAACATGCCGTACCCGTTTCATCTCGGCGTGACGGAAGCCGGCGAAGGCGAAGAAGGGCGCGTCAAATCGGCGGTCGGCATCGGATCGCTGCTGGAAGACGGAATCGGCGATACAATCCGCGTATCCTTGACGGAAAATTCGGTCAATGAAATTTCCGCCGCGAATGCCATTGCCGAAAAACATGGGCATGCGCCGGTATTATTTTCAGATAACCCGCCGCGGATTCAGGAGACACGAAATCCTTATGACCCCGTTCGCCGGAACGCCTCGGAAATACGCTTTGGAAAAATCAGTCTGGGCGGCCATCATCCGGTAGCCGTGATGGGTTCATTGCTCCCGTTTGATTCCGAAAGGGTTCCTGAAGGGATGCAGCGTTTATTAACATCGTCCGTTAACCCTCGTCCCGAAGCGATCCGGATAAAATTTCTTCCAACGTATGGAGAAAAGGAAATCCGCGCGGTATACGATCATACGGCGGAAAATTCCATGACGCTGATCTGGGAATGCCGGAACGCCTCAACTGATTTGCAACATATCATTCGACATGGAGACGTTTTCAGCGTTTTTCCCGATCCCGGAATTCGTGAAGCGGTATGGAATGCGCAACTGGAAAACATCTTGCAGACCGTTTGCGGACATGGCAAAACAGCGGAATGGGTTCTCGGAAACAAAGCAACCCCGGATTTTCTGTCCGCGAAATTCAGCGAACGCTCCGATCGCCTGAAATATATCATTCATCAATATGTAAAAGCGGCGTCCGATCTCCGAATAAACGATTATTATTTTATGGTCGACGATCCAGCGCTGATATACGCGAGCCGGCATCTTGTTTCCGTTCTCGAAGAAACGGGCAGTCATCCTCCTGTCGCTTTGAAATATACGGGAGATAATTATCCGCAGGCGTGTATTCAGACGGAATACCACGCTCCGGTTATGCTCGGTTCTCTTTTGAGTGACGGGATAGGAGACGCCGTTTTCCTGGAGGACGGGAATCTGAATGATAATGAGCGGATTCGCCTTCTGTTTAACATTCTGCAGGCTTCGCGGGCGAGAATATCCAAAGCAGAATGGATTTCCTGTCCCTCATGCGGACGGACGCAATTTGACATACAGGCCGCGCTGTTGCGCATTAAATCCCGGACAAGCCACCTGACCGGCGTGAAAATCGCCGTTATGGGATGCGTGGTGAACGGACTTGGGGAAATGGCCGACGCTGATTTCGGATTCGTCGGCGCTCAGTCCGGGAAGGTCAATCTTTATGTCGGAAAAAAACTTGTCCGCCGAAATGTTGATTACCGTGAAGCGGACATGCAATTGATTGAACTGATACGGGAGCGCGGTTTCTGGAAAGAACCCGCGTCTTGATTTTGACGGGAAAAATTCGTATACAGATACATGAAAAATTAACTTAATTCAGGAGACCACTGTGCCGGAACAATTATGGGCGCCTTGGCGCATGCGGTATATAAAAGCGAACGACAAAAGCGAAGGCGAAGGATGCATCTTTTGCTTCAAGCCCCAGGCCGACAAGGACCGGGACAATCTCATCCTTTACCGCTCGTCGCGCAATTTTGTGATCATGAACCTTTATCCTTACAACAACGGACACATGATGGTGGTGCCTTACCAGCACGCGCCCGACCTGAACGCATTGCCTGAAGAAACACTGCTGGACTTCATGCAGACCACGCAGAAATGCATTACGATTTTACGCGAAACGATGACGCCCGACGGATTCAATCTGGGCGTCAATCTCGGAAGGGTAGCCGGAGCGGGAATTGACGATCACGTTCACCAACACATTGTTCCCAGGTGGAACGGCGACACCAATTTCATGCCGGTGATCGGGGATATTAAAGTGATGCCCGAGTATATCGCTGAAACGTATGACCGGCTGCGCGCTGAATTCAAAAAATATTAACACGGGCTGACAGGAAAATGAAAAACAATCAGGATCATTGGACCAAAGAGTATCTGGAGGCGCTGAATAAAAAAATCGCCCAATCCAAAACCGCTGTGAAAAACAAGTCGAATCAGACTACGGAACAGCCGAAGGACGGAAATCAGAAAAAGAATCATCATAAAAAGCATAAGAACCACAAGTTTCCGAAACCCTCCGGAGGTTACCAGGTAAAGAAAACGGAATCGCCGAACCAGGATAACCGGAAGGGAAAAGAAAACGCGTCCGTTTCCAGTCCGGTTAAAACGCACAACGTTCCTCCCCAGCCAAAACAGGAAAAAATGAACCGCGCGCGCGTTATCGGCGGTACCATTACCCATATTGATCCCCAGTTTTATTATGTTCACTGCGGAAACCAGGAATATCCCTGCAAAGCGCGGTTCCAGAAACTGAACGTGAAGGAATTATTTGTCGGCGACCACGTACACATCACTCCGGAACCGAACGGGCAGGGATGGATCGAAAAACTAGATCCGCGTCAAAACCAGGCCGTGAATCCCCTGCAGAAAAACCAGCAACAGGAAATCGTTGTTGCCGTGAATATTAACCAGGCGGTCATCGTTGTCTCCGCCAAAGAACCCGTTATCCGAACGGACTGGCTCGACCGGCATCTGGTGGTTTTTGAGCGAAGAGGATTCAAACCGGTTATCTGCTGTACAAAAATCGATCTCGCCGAAGACAACGCGTTTATTGAGCAACTCGATTTATACCGACGGCTTGGATACCGGCTGATGTTTGTTTCCTCGCTGATCCCTTCATCGGTCTCGGAACTTAAACTGCTCTTCAAGAATAAGAATACGCTGATTGCCGGCCATAACGGCGTCGGCAAAACGACGCTGATCCAGCTGCTGATTAGGAAACAGGACCGCGCGCTGACCTTCGACAAGGATCATTTTGAATGGCTAATGACTGATGATAACACGGAAACGAAAGAAGTCCGGGCCTACCGGCTGGATATCGGCGGCATGCTCATCGATACGCCCGGTATAAAGGAATATGAAATAGCCGAGATTCCAGGCAGGGACCTGAAGAAATATTTCAGGGAATTCCGGATTGTTAACGCGCAATGTTCCGCTCCCAACTGCAATCATATTGACGAACCGCTCTGCGCTATCCGTCAGGGCGTCAGTGAAAATCTGATCAGCCAGGACCGGTATGACAGCTATCTGAAAATCATGGCAAGCCTTTCGTAACGTATGCCCGGCAGTGATTTTCCTGAATCGGTCAGGAAGCAAATGCGAAGCCGTTCCACGGATTCATGGGAATGCTATGGTGAAACGCGCGATCGGTTTCAGATAAATATTAATCGGGAAAAAACGGTTTCCTCAGGGCAGGGGATTTATTCAGGCTTCGCGGTAAGGATCGTGAAAGGCCGCAGGTCGGGAACCGCTTACATGTCAGGACAAGATGTGGCGGCGATCAATGAATGCGCGTGCCTGGCGGAAAAAAACAGTTTGGCCGGAACGGAGACCGATGATTTGCCAGTTTTCAGCGCCGGTTTTGATGTTCCGGACGTCAGGGAATATTATGATACAGGGGTTGATGGTCCGGACCGGCATACGCGGATTCTACAGTCGGTTGAAATCTGGAATCAACACAGGATTAAAGGATTTAATCTTGCTGAAGGAATTTTCCGGGAGGAACGTGTAAACCGGTTCATCATAACCTCAAACGGCGCGGATCTCCGGTCAACTGAAACGCTGTTCCATACATCAGGCAAATGGTTCGCGGCGCATTCCGGAAAAATAATGTATGAGGATCATGCGTCGTCGCATTTTGAACATTCGGTTCAGCCGTCGTGGCCAGATACATTGCAGGTTCTAGCGCAAAGCGTCTCCGGATACAGTCTCACGCAGGGGTATCATAAAAAAATGGATTTAATTTTATCGCCGGAGGCAGGGCGTTACTGGCTGTCCGTTCTGTTTGGCTCCTATTTTAACGGTTACCGGATAAAAGAACTGCTACTCGGGCCGTCGCCATCAAATGATGGATTCATCGTATCGGATGACCGGACGATCCGAACAGCCCCGGGCAGCGCGACATTTGACGGGGAAGGATATCCGACCCGGAAAATCAATCTGTTCCGGAACGGCACCGCGGATCAGGAGATTGTTGATTCGGAAGCAGCGGGCAAGAATCCGACAGGTTATACGGAACGGGATGAATGGCTTCGCCCCTTTCCGGCGCCGGGCAATTTGTACATACGGAACGGAACTCAGAATTGTGAATCCATGATTCAGCGGGTTAACCGCGGAATCTGGGTGTTTAAATTATTCGGCTTGATCGGTGAAGAGCATTCCCAGGCGATTGTATTCGGATTCGAGGGATTGGGCATTCAGGACGGCCATATTACCGGGTTCTGCGCAGGAATGACCGGACCGATAACCCGCTTCAGGTGGATTCAGAATCTGTCGGGTATTGGGAATGATTTGCGTATTAATCAACGGGTGTCCTCACCGACGCTGAAATTTTCAGATATGCATGTAACAATATATTAATATGAACGAAAATCATTGTCCGGTATGCCGTTCCGTGAATACCAGAATGAGGCCTCCCTATTACCTGTATCGGGACCTTCAGTACGATCTGAATGAATGCCGTGATTGCGGCGTATTGTATGTCTGGCCCCAGCCGGATGAAGAAACGTTGCGCCTGATGTACGGAAAGGAATATTTTGAAAGCGACTTTCACTGCGGGCACAGCGAACAAACGGCTTACGCGCACCTGGAAATTCCGCTTCCGGATTGGGTATCGGCAACCGGTATCCGTCCGCCGGCGGATGTTCTGGAAATCGGATGCGCGACGGGTTATCAGCTGGCGGCTTTCCGGGCCGCCGGCTATCGCTGCGCGGGCGTCGAAATCTCGCAGGATGCAGCGGCATTCGCACGGAATGAATACCGGTTAGACGTAACGGTGGGAACCATGGAGACAGCCGCGTTTGAGAACAATCGATTCGATATTATTTATCTTCACGATGTCTTTGAGCATCTGATCGATCCAAACGGCGCGATTAAGAAAATCAGCGGTTGGCTGAAACCCGGGGGAAATATCGCTATTGTTATTCCGACGCAGACCAACACGCTGTTTTCGAGGACCGGAATGGCGTTATATTCTCTTTTGGGAAAGAGAACGCGCGTCATGCTTCGCCCTTACCACGTCTACGAGTACCGTCCGGAAAGTATCCGCCCGTTACTGTTACAGGCTGGATTTCAGAATGTCCGTTTATATCCTCTGATCATGAAGCCTTCGGAAATCGCGTTAAGAGGTTCATGGGCTCAACGTGTGATGAAAAAAATTCTTCATTATCCGAATTATTTTCTTACGCGCCTAACCGGCCGATACGGCGACCGTCTGACCGTTACAGCAATAAAGTGAAAAATTATTATGGATTTGTTGTTCTAACCGGGGAGGAATAATCAGATCTGGTCCCGCGCGGTCATTTCATAAAGCAAAATCTGTGAACGTATCTTTTTCTTTTCCGTTTTGACCCGGACATAAGTGCCATCGGGCATGAGTTGGCGCGCTTTCTGGTTATCCGACCATTGCGCCTGCAGGATGTTCCACAGCGTCTGCTGGTGACGGGGTTCTTTAACCGGAAAGGCCACTTCGATTCGTTGATCAAGGTTGCGGGGCATCCAGTCGGCGCTGGACAAGAAGTATTCCGGTTGCTCGTTGTTCTGGAAATAAAAAATTCGGGCGTGTTCAAGGAACCGGTCAACGATGCTGATGACTTCAATGTTCTCGCTGAGTCCCTTGACGCCCGGTTTCAAGCAGCAAATGCCGCGGATTATCAGCCGGATCTTCACGCCGGCGAGACTGGCGCGGTATAATTCCAGCATGATTTGATGATCCACAAGCGAATTCATTTTAGCGAAGATCATGCCGACTCTTCCCTCTTTGACATGGCGCGCTTCTCGCCGGATTTTACTGATGAATGTATCCCGCAGTTCGGTCGGCGCGATTTTGATCCGATGAAAACGCGGGGGCGTCGAATATCCGGTCAGTACATTGAATAGATTCGTAATGTCCTCGCCGAATTTCGGATGGCAGGTAAAGAGCCCCAGATCCCCGTAAATTCTGGAAGTACGGTCGTTATAGTTACCGGTGCCGAGGTGGCAGTAACGTTTTATTTTACCTTTTTCATGACGGACCACGAGGCAGATTTTGCAGTGTGTCTTCAGACCGAACATGCCGTAGATGACGTGCGCACCGGCGTCTTCGAGCCGCCTGGCCCATTGGATATTCGCTTCCTCGTCGAACCGGGCTTTCAGTTCAACGAGTACGGCTACCTGTTTACCGCGTTCAGCGGCTAATTGAAGAGCCATAGCGATCGGCGAATTGGCCGCAATTCGGTACAACGTCATTTTTATGGCGACTACGTTCGGGTCGTCCGCGGCCTCTTTCAGGAAACGGGTTACATGATCGAAATCCTGATAGGGATGGTGCAACATGACGT
>JBBIRG010000086.1:0-6580 GCA_037441945.1 Bacteroidota bacterium
GGCATGGAAGCTTATTTCAAAAACCATTCAGACGGATTCCGGTTACGAATGAACGATATTTTAACGCGATCATTTATTATATCCATAACAATCCGGTTCATCATGGCATTGCCGATTCTCTGAGAGATTATTCAAACAGTTCCTATCAGGCGTTATGCAGAGACGCCAATACGTGGCTGAAAAGGGATGAAATCATTCGTCACTTTGGCGGGATTGAGACTTTTATGGATTTTCATCGAAAAGAGCAATCGCTGAAAGAAATTCAGGATTTAATTATTGAAGAAGATTAAAAGGTTTGAGTAAGATTTGCCAAATCTTAAAGATTTGGCAAATCTAAGGCACATCTTACGCAACATGGAAAATCTTTCCAAAGAAAACATCATTGAAAACTGGTATGCGTTCATCAAATACCTGTTTCCCATCATAAAAAAACTGCCGCGCGATCAGAAGTTTTTATTGGGCGACCGGATACAAAATTCCGCGTTAGATATACTGAATCTTTTTATTCGGGCGTATTATACGCCAAAAAATAAAAAAACAGATATTCTCGCTGAAATTAATATCCGGCTGGAGCAAATGCGGTTTTTGAACCGCCTGACTTTTGAAAGCGGCTATTATAATTCGGACCGGTATAAATACATCAGCGAACAATTGCATGCCATCGGTAAACAAAACGGGGCATGGCTGAAATCGGTAAAACCGGGATGAAAACAAATGGGATAATCGGCGCAGCCTACGATTTCGTTATTAAAATATTTTGTAGCCGCAAGCCTTAGGCTTGCGCATAAACCAATTATACAACCTTAATGCTGTGTAAAAAACCTCACCGGACTATGAATATAAAAAACAATTTTTTTTAAACGCAATCTTTAGGTTGCGCATAGTATATTTTTAGTGCATCCATCAAAAATATCCATGAAAACCTATAATCATCTATTTGAAAAAATCCTATCCTTTGATAACCTTTTATCGGCTGCCCGCAAGGCGCAAAAGGGCAAACGGCAGAAAGCGAATGTCAGCCGTTTTAATTTTAATATGGAAAATGAATTACTGGTTTTAAAGGAGCAATTACAAAATAAGACATATAAACCCGGCGATTATACGACCTTCATGATCTATGAACCCAAACAACGTATGATCAGCGCGGCGCCTTACCGCGATCGAGTGGTTCATCATGCGTTATGTAATGTGATTGAGCCCCTATTTGAAAATACATTTATTTTTGACAGTTACGCGAACCGGCTTGGAAAAGGCACGCATAAAGCAATCCTGAGGTATCAGCAGTTTATGCGAAAAAAACATTATGTAATAAAAGCCGATATTAAATCTTTTTTTCCTTCAATTGATCATGAAATCCTGAAAACGATCATCCGCCGGAAAATCCGGTGTAAAGACACGCTTTGGTTAATAGATTTGATTATTGATAACAGCAATCCGCAGAAAGAAGCGATAGAATATTTTTCAGGGGACGATTTGTTTACGCCATTCCATCGCAAAAAAGGACTGCCCATCGGCAATTTAACAAGCCAGTTTTTCGCGAATGTGTATCTGAATCCTTTGGATCATTTTATCAAAGAAGGTTTGCGTTGCCAATACTACATTCGTTATGTTGATGATTTTGTGATTTTTCAATCCGACAAAACAGCTTGTCATGAGGTCATTGCATCGATTAGTTCGTTTTTAGAGACCTACCGGCTGAAAATGCACGGCGAAAAGACAATGATCTATCCGGTGGATTACGGCGTGGCTTTTTTGGGACACAGGGTTTTCAGGAACTACCGGCTTTTAAAAAAGGAAAATGTGCGCCGGTTTAAGAAAAGATTAAAAATCAGGATAAAACTGGTAAAGAACGGTATTTTAAATTTGGATAAATTTTGGGAACAATTGAAAAGCTGGGGCGCGCACGCGCGGTTTTCCAATACTTATTTATTAAGAGCCACTATTTTTAAACGCATCAAAACAGAAGGAATAAGCCCTCTATAGATCAATCTGCGCGGCGGTTCGTGGAACAATAACGACAGGAACATACGTGTCGCCAACCGCAACAGGAACAACCCGGACAACCGCAACAACAACAACGGCTTCCGGTTAGTTTTGCCAATACTTTCAATGACGGAATTTCATTACTGATTATAATGAAAGCGCGCGCTGAAAGCACAAGGGTTTATATCCTGTTTCCGGGTTTTTCCGGAACGAACATCTGATTCATGTACCCCCGGTTTAGTAGCTTTGCGAACGATCGGGGGTAATGTATTTAATTGAAGCTCCAGCTTTCGGATTGCGGCGTCGTGACGCCGCTTTCAAAGCGGGAATACGTTCCCGCAATCCCAAAGCGCAATCCGCTTCGGAGGATTGCGGCTACGGAAAAAACAAACCCGTAGCCGCGACCTTCAGGTTGCGCGTAAGCAGATTTGCCAAATCTCAACAAACAAGATTATCTCGGAATTTCAAGAAACAGCATCATTCTGACAACGAGGAAACCGGATCATGTTAAGATATGGCAAATCTTGTCGGTTTACCAGCCGCGGCCTTTAGGCTTCGTGGGTAGATCACGAATACCGGAAACCACATGCCGAACAATCGAACATTTGAACAACAGAATTTCGAAAAACGTAGTTGATAACGTTATTTAAGCTTCACTGATCACGATGATCTTATCCTTGTCCGTAAACGCAATGAAATCGGACTTCTTCGGGTTGACGACAACGCCGTAGGCTTTTCCCGGGTCGTCTTTGTACTGATCAAGTTTGTAACCGATCGGGATTTCATTTTTTTGCAGAGCGGATTCCAGAATCGTATAGAAGTTCACCGGACGGCGCGTTTGGATATACCGCTTGACGGGTTTCAGGAAGATTTCGTTTCCTTCTTCGTCGAACAAATCGTCGAAAACAGCTTTCAGTTCCTTGTTTTCCGACAATTGCGCGAGCATCAGGCTGGTGAGCTTGTCGCTGACGATGAAGTCGTCAACCTTGGTTACAACGGCCAGTTCGCGGTTGCGGACGTCCAGCATTTCGCTGACGATGTTTAATTTTATGCCGGTTTTCTCGACAATGTCCCGGAGATGGAGCAACGTAATCATTGTGAGCGAATCGGCTTCCTGAATATCCTTCATGTCGGAATAACAGAGGATGACGACGTTATGATAACTGCCGATGTTCAGCGAATCCAGCAGTTCGCGGTCGGTCGTGTCGCCCTTGACGAACCGGATGCTCTGGCGTTTGATCTGCGTTTTCACATTCTCGATGGCGTTCAGATAATTATCGCTGTCGGCGACGATCGTGATTTCCGAGCCCGGCATGACGTAATCGTCCAAGTTGGTGATGATGGACGGCGCTTTATGGTTCCATCCGAGCAAAAGCGTACGGTCAGTATGTTTTTCGTCCTCTGAACCGGTTGCGATGACATCACTCTGAATATCGAAGGAATACTTACCGGACAACACGATAGTATCGTCATCCTCGGCAATAGCGATCAGCTGGTCATCGGCCTCTAAGCGAGTATCGGCGGCGGGATTGATAACGATACCGCCGTCCGGTTTGCGGATGCCGAATATAGCGGAATCTTCATAAGCGAAAAGCGCGTCGCGAAACGTTTTACCGGTCAGCTTCGGTTCGTTCTGGAAATAAATTTCTACGCCGCCGAAATCGAGCAGTTCAATGAAAACGACGCTGAGTCCGGAATGGCGGCAGGTCTGCACGGTGATGCGCGAAATCAGGTCGTCGGATAGGAGGGCGCATAATTCGTCTTTTCCCACCATTTCAGCGACGGCCAGGTTGCCCGGTTCCTTGATTTCCGCCACGACGTGGTACGGTTCCTTCCTGCGGTTGGGATTATTGACGATGGCGAGTATGGACTTGATGACCTGAGCGTCCGCCATGTTTTCATCCCGCGACAGGATCACGACCGAGCGGGCGCCGTTGGGGTTGACGATGTTCAGGTCGTCCATATCGATCGGGCTTCCGCTACGACAGACAATGCGCGTGTTCCGGAAGTTTCCGATCTTGGTCTTCAGTTCATCCTCCATTTCTACTTTATCCTTATCGGCGAGGATTACGATGACCGAGTTTTTCCGGTTCATATTCGCTGCGATGATTTCGGAAACGAGCGTAAATATCTTCGACGACCATCCGAGAATCAGGGTGTGGTCTTTTTCGATCACCAGGGAACGGCCTTTGCGCAGTTCGTCGAGTTTTGATTCAATGCCCGACGTCAGGACGCCGATAAGCGTGCTGATAATAAAGATGCCGCCAAGCGTTATGATAAACATGGCGATGCGGAATCCCCATCCCACGTCGCCGCCCATCGTTCCGGCATCCAGCGTGCGCATGAGGCTTTGCCAGGCGCCCTCGATAAAATCCATATCCTCCGTCTGCCCGTCAACGACGGGGGAGAGCGCCTCACCGCCGAAATGCAGAGCAAGTCCGCCGATGATAATGACGATCAGAGATAAGATGCCTAATCCGCCGATCAGCGCAACGGTTCCTTTCGACATGTAATTGTCAAAATGATAGCGGATCACCGTCAGTAATCCTTTTTTTTCGTGGTTCATATCCGTTCTCCCGAATTGTTTGTCATTAAATCTTTATGTCGAAATTTCAAAATGTAAAATCCGACCTGACGTCTTCGATGGTCCGGGCATTTTCGTAAAAGGAAACAATTTTTGTAATGATCTGCTCCACAACGGAATCCGGGCATGACGCGCCGCTGGTCATGGCAATCAGGGCTGACGGCCGTTCCGGTAAAAATTTTTCCGACAGTTTTTCCTTTTTGACCGAAAGGGAAAAGTGCCGTATGCGGGTACGGTGAATGATATTTTCAGCCGATTCGATGTAATACGTCGGGAGCTTTTTTGAACATAGTTCGACCAGATGAGACGTGTTGGAACTGTTATACCCGCCCGCTACAATAGCCAGATCGGCGGGTTCTTCAAGGAGTCGGTACACTGCTTGCTGGTTGTCATGGGTTGCGTAGCAAAGCGTATCGAGCGTTTCGGCGAAATGTTCATGAAGGGTAATGTCGTCCGGTTTGTATTTTTCCCGTATCGTTTTTTTTAGGAAATCGGAAATGGCCCGCGTGTCAGATGCCAGCATGGTTGTCTGGTTGACAACGCCGATCCGTTCCAGGTCGCGTTGAACGTCGAACCCGGGAGAATGCTGTCCCCCGAAATAGTCATCGAAAGTATCAGGCGCTCGCCGGTTCAGGATGAATTCGGCGAGCCGTTCAGCCTGCTCCATGTTCCGGACGATCAGCGACGGGGCATTCTGCGCGATATGGGAAAAAGTAGCGCGAGTCTCCTCGTGTCCCGGTTTTCCGTGTATGATTACCGTGTACCGGTCCTTGCCGATGGATAATCCTTTGTTCCAGACTTTCTGGACGAACGGACAGGTAGCGTCGTACTGAAGAGGCCGTATGCCCAGCGAGGTCAGCTGGTTGAGGATTTCCACGGTCGTGCCGAATGCTGGTATGATCACGATGTCATCAGCGGTGAGCTCATTCCAGGGGATCAGCTGTTCCCCTGAAGGTTTCATGATAAAACGGACGCCTCGGACTGATAAGTCGCGGTTCACGTCCGGGTTATGGATCATCTCGCTCAAAAGAAAAATCCTCCGGCCCGGGTTTTCCTCAATCGCCTTGTACGCTATATTGATCGCGTGCTCAACGCCGTAGCAGAATCCGAAATGACGGGCGATCAGAAACTGCACGGGACCGAAATCTAACCGGGTCGGGGAGTAATCCTTTTTCCGGTGATCCTGACTATTGCGGATACGCTTGATTTCAGTGATCAATGAACTACGGTAAAACCAAGGTATGGAAAAAGATTTCATAAAAGCAGGCAGACCCTTTTAAAAAAATCTGTGAATCGGTGACTGTCATCAGACAAAATAAATCAGATTCGACCATTCTTTTCCGCAGGATTCGCAGCAATAATAATGGTCGACGTCCTCCCAGGTTACTACCGGTTCGCTGGGGCAGGCATGAACTTCACAGCCGATATAAAATACGCCCTTTTTTTTGCATTCGGGGCATAATTCTCCGTCGACGAGCCTGTGGCAGCAGCCTTTGGTGATATTATCAGCCATGGAAATCCGTTCTTTTTACATGTTTTTAATTAGCTCGCGTATACCGTTCCATACAATTTGTACGCCGATCGCGAGAAGAATAAAAGCGGAGATTTTGGATATCGTTGCGGATCCGCTTTTTCCAAGCCTCCGTAGGACATTCGCGGAAAACCGGTAGAACAGAAATACCGTTGTGGCGGCCAGGGCAATACCGAGCGCGACTCCGGCCAGCTGAACGTACGTTTTCAGGTCAAGAAGCGAACCGGGCGGAACGAGGGTCAGCGTAATCGCCATGGAGCCCGGACCGGCGGTGACCGGCATGGTCAGCGGAAAAAACGCTTTGTCGTGCATTTTCGTCTGAAGTTCCTCCTGCTCGTCATGCGAAATTTTCGGCGCATTGTTCAGCATCGACCAGGCCGTGTGAAACAACAGCAGTCCTCCGGCGATTCCGATGACGGGTATCGAGATGCCGAGCATGTTCAGCACCCATCCGCCGACGATCAGGACCCCGACCAGCAGAA
>JBBIRG010000086.1:6599-8141 GCA_037441945.1 Bacteroidota bacterium
TGACGCCGATCTTTCGGGCAAGCCGGTGCCGCGTACGGTCGTCAACCGCCGAGGTCATCTCCAGAAAGACCGGGGCCATTGCCGGGGGATTCAGGATCGGAAAAAGCGCTAGAAAACTGATGGCCATATAATTGGCGAAATCGGAGACCATGCGGTTTGCCTTTCATTACGGGATTCAAAACAGCCGAATATAAGGCTTTTTCCATTCATAAGCGAAATACTTTTTTTTAAAAAAAATGGTTTTACGGTTACGGATGAAATCAAGGATTAAATAAACAATCCGTACAATATTGAAAAATCAGAATAACCCGTTTGAAAGAATTTTTCCATAAAGCCAACCGCCTGGCCGCTGAATCAAGCCGGTACCTGCGCCGGCATGCCGATAATCAGGTCGAATGGTATACATGGTATACGTGGCGCAATGAGGCTTTTGAACGCGCCGATCAAGAGGATAAACCGGCTTTTCGGTCGGCGGGATATTCCGCTTGTCACTGGTGTAATGTGAGGGCGCATGAATCCTTAGAAGACCCGGAGGTCGCGGAAATTTTAAATCGATATTTCATATCCGCCAAGTTTGACCGCGAGGAAAGTCCTGATATCGAACATTTGTATATGGCCTTCGTGCATGCGCTCACGGGGCGCGGCGGACAGCCGGGGTTTATCGATCGGCTGCAATCCAACCTCGATGCGTGACTAAACCGAAAAGAAGAGACTTTACATTCAGCGGAGGGAATTCTCCGGCAACAGCGAAAAGAAACGGTTCGTGATGATCTGACGAATTATCTTCACGGATATCGGATCAGGTTTTTTATCAACTGAGTTCGGCGTTTGATCCGGATTACGGCGGATGCGGTAACGCGCCGAAATTCCCGACTCCGCATTGCTTGCACTTCCTGCTCCGTTATGGAAATCAAACCGGATCCCCCGTTGCGTCATAATTAAGTGTTACCGAAATAGTAGTCGTTTTTTTCTTTTTTTGCTACTTTTTTTCTTTTTGTGGAAAATGTTAATATGTTAATAACACCTAAAAGCGGATTTATTAAATGTCTCAAAATAGAAACAACATTATCGAAAAACAATTCATGATTCGACAGCGCCTTTTTGTTTCAATAAGAGACATGAGTAAATACATAAATACAAGATTTCTCGGGACAAAAAACAAAATGTTATATGAACGGATTTATCAGTATCGCATCTTATTACCTGCGTTTTGCTTGGTCCCTCGAAATGACACAGAATGGACGTTCATTCAAAAAATAGTAAGGCTCTGTTTAATTAACCCGCTTCTGTGTCATTTCGAGCCCGATGCCTGTCCCGAGTCCCGATACATCGAGATTGGGGAATGTCGGGATCGAGGGATAACCGGGCGAGAAATCTTGTTTTATAATTTTTTTTTTTATTATTTTGCTCAACGCGAATGGGTGGAGTTTGAATCGATTAACGAATGAATGTTTTAATGAATGTCGTTTTTATTTTGAAACTATTAGTAACTTTTTCTCTTTCAGCAGTATTTTTCAATCAACGCTGGTTCTGAATTAATAA
>JBBIRG010000087.1:0-4082 GCA_037441945.1 Bacteroidota bacterium
GGAAGAACTGGCTAAACCCGCGCTGGAAGCGGTGAAAAACGGCGACATTCGCTTCCATCCGGAAAAATGGTATAAAACCTACGAACACTGGATGACGAATATCCGAGACTGGTGCATCTCACGCCAGCTTTGGTGGGGACACCGCATTCCCGCTTTTTACGACCGAGAGGGAAAAATCTATGTCGCCCGTAACATAGTAGACGCCGAAAAACAGGCGGGAACAAAAGAGCTTCGGCAGGACGAAGACGTCCTTGATACATGGTTTTCATCATGGCTGGTTCCTTTTTCTTCGATGGGCTGGCCGGAAAAAACACCGGAGATAAATTATTTCTTCCCGACGCACCTGTTAGTCACCGGCCCCGACATCATCTTCTTCTGGGTGGCCCGCATGATCATGGCTAGTCTTGAGTTTACCGGTAAAGTTCCGTTCAGGCAGGTTTATTTCAACGGCATCGTCCGCGATGAAAAGGGGTGTAAAATGAGCAAGTCGCTCGGCAATGGCATCGACCCGATCGACGTCATTGAAAAATATTCCGCCGACGCCCTACGGTTCACGCTGGTTGACCTGAGTGCCGAAGGGCAGGACATTCATTTAGCGGAAAAACATTTTGAAATAGGGCGTAATTTTTCTAACAAAGTCTGGAACGCCTTCCGCCTGCTGTGGATGCACAAAACGAACGTACCGGAGGCGCGGCCTGAATTGCCCGATCCGAAAAACATCACCGACATCGTCGACCGCTGGATTCTCAGCCGTTATTTCAAGGCTGTGGAAGGTATTACCAGCGGACTCGAAGCGTTCAAACTTCACGACGCGATGCAGTACGTGTATCATTTCTTCTGGACGGATTTCTGCGACTGGTACCTGGAATTCACAAAAGACCGTCTGTACAACGCGTCGGATGAAATCAAAAAACAAACCCTTTCGACGGCGTTGTATATTATGGAAGGCATACTGAAACTTCTGCATCCTATTACGCCCTTCATCACCGAGGAAATCTGGCAGAAGCTGGAATCCCGGCGCGACGGCGAAAGCATCTTGACGGCCGGATGGCCGGCCGGAAATTCCGCGATGATCAGCGACACGATTGAAATCGACGTCGAACTGCTGAAAAGCATCATCGTCGCGGTCAGGAATATCCGGAACGAAATGAACGTCCCGCCGGCGAAGAAAACGGACCTGATTCTCGTCACGGGTGATGACCGTATTACCACGCTGCTGATTGCAACGCAAAACCACATAGCGAACTTATCGCGCTCCGAAAAGATCTCCGTTTCCACCGAAAAAGTAAAACCGAAGCTCTCAGCCAGCGCCGTCGTTTCTGGCGTTGAAATTTACGTTCCGCTCGAAGGCATCATTGACGTCAGTCTCGAACGGCAACGGCTTCAGAAAGAAATCGACCGTCTTGAAGGGCAGGTCCAGTCGATTGATCGGAAACTGATGAACAGCGATTTTATCGCAAAAGCGCCCGCGCAGGTTCTCGACAAAGAAAAAGCTAAACGGGAAAATTTCAAGCAGACAATCGAAAAACTTCAGGGAAGCCTGAAGCAGCTTGAATAAACGGATGGCGTTTTACGGCTTCAGGCGAGTTTTAAAAACTTTTTCAATTTTTTCTAATTTCGGCCGGATCACGACCTGACAATAAGGTTGCCGCGCGTTGTCATTATAATAATTCTGATGATAATCCTCCGCCCTGTAAAAAGGCCCGGTCGGCGCCACTTCCGTTACGATTTTATTCTCAAAAACGTTAGCCGTATTTAATTCCGATATCGCGTTTAAGGCAATTTCTTTCTGTGACTCGTGGTGATAAAAAATCACCGAACGGTATTGCGTTCCGACGTCGGCCCCCTGACGGTTCAGCGTCGTTGGATCATGAACGGAAAAAAAGATTTCAAGTATTTCAATAAATGAAATGACGCCGGGATCAAAAACCAATTGAACAACTTCGGCATGTCCGGTCGTTCCGCTCGTAATCTGCCGGTAAGTTGGGTTTTCCGGGGATCCGCCGCTGTATCCGGAAACAACACTTTGTATGCCCTTGACTCTCTGGAAAACCGCTTCCATGCACCAGAAACAACCTCCGCCCAGAGTGACCGTATCGGAATTTGCTTTGATGATATTCGTCATTTTTGTTTCCTTTAGCGATATCGGCACGGCCGGTGTTTCTTTAGCGCATCGGGTAAAGATAACGGCCAGTAACATTAAAAATATCTTCATAACCGGATAACTCGGATCAGCGCTGAATTATTCCGCTTAAGCTCATGATAAACGAAAATTTTATTATACAATACCGATAATGTATTTTTCGCAAATCGTACTTTTGGACGGGCGCTTACCGAACCATTTTCTGAAGGTCACAATATCGGGTCATTTTCTCTAAATTTGCTTTCTGATGCGGAAAAGCGATCGTTTTGTTTTTTTTATTGCCGTAAAACACCTGCTCCCGCGGCAGAACGGAAACATAGATCCATACTGACCCAAAAAGAAATTTTTCTTCGATCCGCTCAAACGGAATCGGTTCAACGGCGTTTTTCATGACCTTATAGGCGCCAATACTGAGGATTGAATTCCAGGGGATCTCATATTCCGACAATGTCGACTGAAAACGGATTCCTTCGGGGAGGATATAAATTTTCTTCATGAATCCGCTATAAAACAAAATGACAAACTGAACTGCGATCATGGCCAGCATGATATTCAGCAAAATTTGTCCGTTTTCATCATACTGTTATGTGTTCATTAGGATCAGTATTCCGATCATGATGAGACCCGGCAATGCGACAAGTATAATATATACGATGCCTTTTGATGAGCGTGAATTTATGTAAGGGTATTCGGACCGGAAATATTATAAACGTAAAAGTCAGGGATAACAGATTTCGGTTTTTTATCAGGAAAGCCATTTTTTTATTTCGTTCAGCTGGTTCAGAGCCTCGACCGGCGTCAGTTGATCGATATCCAATTGGCTGATTCTGTTCTTGATTTTTTCAACCAGCGGATCGCCGAACAGCGTCAGTTGCACGCCGGGCGTTGGGGGCTGGAGTTGTTCAATCAGTGAAGCGCGATCCTGATGCGCGGATATTTCATGCGATTCCAGGTTTTTCATCACTTCTTTCGCGCGCCGAACGACTTCCGGAGGCAGGCCCGCCAGTTTCGCCACCTCAATTCCGTAACTGTGATCGCATCCGCCGGGAACAACTTTCCGGACGAACACGATCTTATCCTGGTATTTATTCACCTGCATATTATAATTGCGCACTCCCGGCAGCAGTTCGGCTATTTCAACGAGTTCGTGGTAGTGCGTGGCGAAAAGCGTTTTCGGTTTATTTTTCGGATGGTTATGGAGATATTCCACGATTGCCCAGGCGATAGAAAGCCCGTCGAACGTGCTTGTTCCGCGGCCGATCTCATCGAGCAAAATCAGGCTTTGCGATGTGGCGTTGTTCAGGATATTTGCCGCTTCATTCATTTCCACCAGGAACGTGCTCTCTCCGGCGGCCAGATTATCCGAAGCGCCGACACGCGTAAAAATACGGTCAACGATACCGATCTCTGCCTGATCCGCCGGCACGAAACTGCCGGTTTGCGCGAGCAACACGATAAGTCCGGTTTGTTTCAGGTAACAGCTTTTTCCGGCCATGTTGGGACCTGTGATCAGCAGAATTTGTTCCTCGTCCGATAACCGGACATCGTTGGGGATAAACGGCTGGTCCGGAGGAAGGATTTTTTCAACGACGGGATGGCGGCCGTTGACAATTGTGATCTTTCCGCCGTCATTCACTGCGGGCCTTCGGTATTTATGGGCAATCGCACATTCGGCCAATGACAGGTAAAAATCGGTTTCGGCTATCAGCGAAGCGGCTTTCTGGATAACGCCTGCGTGCGAAGCGATATGATTTCTCAGCCGGTCAAATATTTCCTGCTCAAGTCTGAGAATCTGGTCTTCGGCGGTAAGAATTTTTTCTTCATATTCCTTGAGTTCCGGCGTAATGAAACGCTCGGCATTGACCATGGTTTGTTTTCGTATGTAATCGGACGGGACTTTATCTTTATGCACATGCGTGATTTCGATATAGTAACCGAA
>JBBIRG010000087.1:4125-8095 GCA_037441945.1 Bacteroidota bacterium
ATGCCGGTGCGTTCACGTTCGCGGTTTTGAAGTTGCGCCAGATAATTTTTACCATCGTAGGCGATGCTTCTCAGCCGGTCGAGTTCCGGGTCAAATCCGGTCCGGATTATCTTACCGTCCTTGATCTGCGCGGAGGGTTCTTCGCTGAGTATGCGGTTGATTTCATTGCTAAGAAAAGCGAGATCGGGCATCTCGGAGCGGATGCGCTGTAAATGTCTGGCGTCGCAACGGCTCAAACTTTCGGTTATGCCCGGCAAAAGTTGCAGCGACTGGCTGAGCGCGCATACTTCGCGAGGCGTTGCTCGATTAGAGCAAATTTTAGCGATCAGTCTTTCAATATCGCTGAATTCTTTCAGACCGACGTTCAATTTTTGCCGAAGGGGTGACTCATCGATTAACTCCTGAACCGCGTCAAGTCTGGCGTTGACGGCATCGGCGTTCCTGAGCGGCCGCACGATACGCTGTTTCAGCATCCGCGCGCCCATCGCGGTTAACGTATAATCGATAATGGCGATGAGACTGCCGTTTTGCGATCCGGTCTGAGCGGAATCAAAAATATCCAGATTGTGCAGCGTCACCGCATCCAGGATCATCGTGTCGGTATGCGACAAATAAGCGATCCGGTTAATCTGCGAGAGGGAAGTCCGCAGGGTTTCTTTCAGGTAATGGAGCGCGACTCCGGCGGCGGTCATCGCCAGCGGATAGTCCTGCAGGCCGAATCCTTTGAGCGAGTGCGTTTTAAAATGACCCGTCAGCGTATCGTAAGCGAAGTTTTCCTGAAACAACCAGTCGTCCTGGCGCGTCATAATCGCCTGATGGTTCGCCGGCTGAAGGATTTTTTTGATTTCCTCATAGGCTGTGAACGGCACGACGATTTCCGCAGGCGCAATCATCGTCAGGTAATCTTTCATCGCTGAGAGATCGAGTTCACCGGCAAGGAATTCACCGGTGGAAGCGTCAATCAAAGACAGTCCGAAAAAGGATTGTTCGTCCCGAATGCCTGTAGCGATGCAGGCCAGATAATTGTTCGTTTTCTGGTCAAGAATTTTATCGGACAGCGTCGTGCCCGGCGTAACGATTTCTGTGACTTCCCTTTTGACGATGCCTTTGGCGGTTTTTGGATCTTCGGCCTGTTCGCAGACAGCAACGCGGTAACCGGCGCGGATCAGTTTGGGAAGATAACTGTCGAGCGCGTGATAGGGAAATCCAGCCAGCGCGACATGCGCGGCTTTTCCGTTTGCCCGCTTCGTCAGCGTTATGCCGAGTATTTTATGAACAAGACGCGCATCATCCTCGAATGTTTCGTAAAAATCGCCCATCCGGTAAAGAAGGATTGTGTCTTTGTATTTCGATTTGATCTCGAAATACTGGCGCATCAGAGGCGTGCTGTCTTGTACATTTTTAGGCATGTTCTGTTATTATGATGTTTTTTCCGGCAAAATGAGTTGCCTTCCAGGAAAATCTTTGTTTTTTTTGCGAAATTTCATTTCAAAGAAAATATCAGAGGATTCTTCTTATAAACACACTCTCATAGCCGTCGCGCTCCAGATAACCCAGAAATTCTTGTTTCATTTCATCGCACCAGAGACGCAGGTCCGTTTTTGTGCCGCGGTCGGCGACCTGTATCTCGAGAATCGCATTGACCCGCAGGCCGGGTATCGTATTCTGCACTTCGTGGATCGGCCTCGGGCACGGCATGTTACGAACGTCAATAATCCGCTCCGCTTTGATTGATGTTAAATCCATTGTTGTTCCTTTGATAATGAATCTTTATTTTTTCCGCGAATTACGCGAATCAAATTTTTTCTTTCTCGGTAACAGATTGTCCAAAAACTCTGAAAAATGGTCGGTTCGAGCCCGCCGCGCCGAATCGAGAACTTTTCATATTGAAGTTCATTTTTCCCCGACTAGCATGGATCGAAACGTTTGTTATTATTGATTTCATTGAAAGTTATTCGTCCGTTTTTCTTCTTTTCGTTTATTTCGCAAATTTCGCGGGCTGAATGTATTCGTATGATTTCATTAATTCATGTTGTTTTAAAATTTGTCTTATTCGTTTGATTCCCCTGGAAAGTATTCCATCAATACCGGTCCGATTTTTTCTTCTTTGCCGGTTTAGACGCCCCGGTATGAAGCGGACAGAAATCGGTCGGCTGGTATTTCGCCCGGAAAACCTCTTTCACTTTTTTCGGACAAACCGGGTTGGCAAGAATGCCTGATTCTTCGCAGATATCCAGCTGTACAACGTCCTGCGGCCTGTCAAAATCATCGACAGGCAGGTTGAGTTCCTTATGCGCCTCCGCCATAAACCTTCCCCACATGGGTGAGGCGACGATCGCGCCGGGATTTTTACTTCCCAAATTAAATTCATACTGATCATACCCGACCCATACTCCAGCGACGATCTGGGGCGTGTAACCGACGAACCAGCCGTCGGTCCATTTCTGCGTGGTTCCCGTTTTCACCGCTGCGGGACGGTCAAATCCGTAGCGGCGCGCAAACCTGCCCGTTCCCGTTTCTGCGTCTATCCCCGACTTCATCATGTCGGTCATAATGTAAGCCGTCGCAGGGCTGAGAACTTCTTTTCGTTTCGGAATATTCTGCCACAGAATATTACCGTCGCGGTTTTCGATTTTCAGGATGCTTACCGGTTCCGTCCGAACGCCGTTATTCGCGAATACCGCGTAAGCGGAAACCAGTTCCAGCGGGATCACGTCGGAGACGCCCAGCGCCAGCGCATCTACCGCGGCCATCGGCGTCGTCATGCCCATCTTACCGGACAATTTGACGACTTCCTGAACGGGCACCACTTCCTGCATGAGCCGGACAGATACTAAATTCAGGGATTTGGCGAGGGCCTCGCGGAGCGTTGTCGGCCCGCCGCGGCTGCCGTCGTAATTCTGCGGAGTCCAACGCGAACCGTCATCCATGATAAGAACGACATCCTGGTTCAGAACTTTAAAAGATGGCGAGTAGCCGTTGTCAACGGCGACTGTATACAAAAAAGGTTTGAACGTCGATCCCGGCTGGCGTTTGATCTGTGTGACATGGTTAAGCTTGAATCGGTCAAAATTCCTGCCGCCGATCATGGCCAGAATGTATCCGTTCGTCGGGTCCATCGCGACAAACGCGGTTTGTACCGTGCCGTAAATCGCGCAAAGTGAATCGACAGCTTTTTCGTTTTTCAACAGTACGTCAATGTCATCCTGTAGAATCCCGTCCCGGAGCAGGTAGCGCGTCAAATAAATTTTATAGTTACCTTTGATCACCTTCGCGCCGAATTTATCTAATCCCCTGAATTTTTCGGTCACGCTCTGTTCCAGCGCTTTTTCGGCGATTGACTGAAGGCGTGTGTTGATAGTAGTATAAACATTCAGGCCGTCTTCGTAAATGTTGAATTTCAGGGTGTCCTGCAATGATTCCAGCTGCAACCGGACATGCTCGGTGAAATACGGCGCGGAACCCGTTTCTTCACGTTCTTTCCGCGAAACAAACACGATCGGTTGTTCTTTCGTTTCCCGGAATTCTTTTTCAGAAATGTATCCGCAGTTCAGCATTCGTCTTAAAACGATTCTTTTGCGGTTTTCAGCCGCTTTTGGGTTTTTTACATAATACGACGGAGCCTGAAGAAGCCCTATCAGAAATGCCGATTCTGCGAGATCCAGTTCCGATATTTCTTTGTTAAAAAATATTTTTGACGCTGAATGAATGCCGTACGCCTGATTGCCGAAATACATGTGCGTCAGGTACATTTCGATAATTTCATTCTTGGAATAGGTGCGTTCGATCTGTATGGCGGTGAGGATTTCCTTGAATTTCCGGGTCAGGGTTTTTTCAAAATCGAAATACAGGTTGCGCGCCAGTTGCTGGGTAAGAGAACTGAATCCTTCGCGGGTGCTCAGAGTTGATGCATTCACCATCGCCGCTTTGACAGCGCGGATTAAGTCAACACCCCAGTGATTGTAAAAAC
>JBBIRG010000088.1:0-8091 GCA_037441945.1 Bacteroidota bacterium
ATCCGCCGGGCGAAATCCCGCGGAATGAAGCGGTATGACTTCTGGGGTATTCCCGCGCATCCGCACGAACAGCATCCGCTGTGGGGCGTTTACAGGTTTAAAAAAGGATTCTGCGAACAGGAAACCCGTTGGATCGGCGCGTATGAGATTGTCTACAAACCTTTATGGAAAGGGCTTTTTACGGCCGGGGCGAGCATCTTTAAAACGACGGTCCGGTTTCTCCGCACGGGCTCGTTCCGCACACCGCTTGATGAGTAAATTACAGGCTACCGTTTCGCGCAATCATCGCAAATCCCGAATATATGCAGATAATGATACGTCATCGTAAAATGGTATTCGCGGCAAATCACTTGCTGTATGGATTCGATGCCTTTGGATTCAAACTCGATCACTTTCCCGCATGACGTGCAGATCATGTGCTCGTGGTGGCGCCGTTCAAGCGTCAGCTCGAAATGCGATTTTACGCCGGTAAGTTTCGAGCGGCGGATGACGCCGTATTTTTCCAGCAACTCGATTGTACGGTAAACGGTGGCGCGGGAAATGGCCGCATGTCTTTGTTTCAGGCGCGCGAGAATATCATCTGCGTCGAAATGCGTCTGCAGCGAACAGATTTCGTCAAATACGATCAGGCGTTCCGGGGTTACCCGTAAATGATTCAGCTGAAGAAGCGCGCGGAAATGATCGCGCAGGCGGGATCGATGGATTCCGGTCGGCATGTTCGGCGTTTACCGCGGATGATAAGGTGTTGAGTAAAGCAAGAAAAGCATCAGTGCCCTCGCTGGCTGGGAGGCCCCGACGTTCCTTTCTGGAGCGGCGTAACCGGGGGGACGTCGCCGTCGGTCAGTTCTTTTCCCGTAATCTCTTTATATAAATCCTTGGCGGTGGGATAATCCAGCGTTTTCAGTTCCGCAACCACCTGCATGGTTTTGTCATGAAAACCCATGATGTTGTAAAGCAGTCCGCGGTAGTAATGAGCGTTGAAATGGTTTTTCTTCAGACGGCACGCTTCCTCGAAATGATTCAGCGCCGCCTGCCGCTGGTCAAGCCAGTGATAAGCCAGTCCGAGATTATAATGACAGGACACGTATTCGGGATCGCTCTGCAGGCACTGTTCATAGAACTTCACCGCCGCCTGGTAATCTTTTTGTTCGTAATAAATCAGGCCGAGATTGTAGAGAGCGTATTTGTATTCCGGATCGATGGCGAGCGTCCGCTGGTATGCTTCCACCGCCTGGGTCCACATTTTCTGGTCGTGATACACCAGCCCGATGTAATTCGCCGCGTCGGCGTGCTTCGGGTCAACCGACATGGTTTTCTGGAAATACTCCATGGCTTTGGCGTACTGCTTCTGCTCATAGTAAAGAATGCCCAGGTTATAGACCGGCGGCGTGTATTGCGGATCAAGGGAATGCGCTTTTTCGAGATATCCGAGCGCGGTCGGATATAGTTTTTTGTTGAGGTAAATCAGTCCGGCGTAGTAGTTGGAATCCACGTGATCCGGCTTGCTCTGCTGCGCTTTTGTGAACGACTCGAGCGCTTTATCGTCCTCATACTGGTAATAATAGCAGCGGCCGAGATTGTAATGGGCGTAAACATACTGCGGATCGTACTGGATGCATTTATTCAGATACGACATCGCACCGGCGTAGTCTTTTTTAACGTAATAAATCAGGCCGATATAATTCAGCGCGGGGACATAATCCGGCTTGATCTGGACGGACGACTCAAAATACGGCAGAGCTTCATCATATTTGTACAGGTTGTAATAACAAAGGCCTATGTTGTAATAACTGTGCGGTTTGTAAAAATCCGCATCCTTTTCCAGTTCAATCGTTTTGAGAAACGCGCGGATACCTTCGTCGTACTGTTTCAGATCAATGAGGTTGCAGCCCATCGTAAACCAAGCGTCTAAAAACGCCGGGTCTAATTCGACGGCTTTCCTGGCCAGATCTGCGGCTTCCTGGAAACGCCTGTTTTCTTCGGCCTTTTTCGCAAGATCGAAATAGCTTTTGGCTGTTTTCGGTTCCGCTATCTCTTTTGTGTTATTTTTAAAGGGGTCGGAGGAACCGCTCTGATCGGGATTGGCCCGCCACGGATTTCCTGAAAACTCGTCCATAATGACCCCAAAGCGAGTTAGAAATTATTTGCTCCAGTCCGACGAATGATCAATGATATCGCGCATGGTGGATTCGCTGACTTCCGCGTTTATGAGCAGCGAATCAAGCTGTTCGGATACAGTGCGCGGGTCTTTCACGGAAGTGATCTGTTCGTAGGCGTATTTCATCGTCTCTTCGATGACCTTTATCTGTTCTTCCGTCGCCTTGCGCTCTTCCACGGTGCGTTCCAGTTTTTCAAGGCGCTTGTTCAGGATTTCCAGGCGCTGCTCCTTGATTTCGCGGACTTTGTCCGTCAGCGTTTCATCCTTGAGCTCCCTGATCATTTTTTTGATTTCGTCACGCACGTCCTCGACTTTTTTGTCGGAAAAAGTCGTTTCGAAATTCTGCAGGTAATACATCATATTCAGGTACGAATTCAGGATGTTGCCGACTTTGTCCGCCTGGTCCCGCCAAAGCCCTGATAGCGTATCGTCCTTGAGCGTGGACGAGTTGACTATCTGGTCATGGATCTGCTTCAGATTGTAGAATTTCTTCCTGTACATTTCGTTCAGCGATATAAGCACCTGTCCTCTTTTTTTCACCATTTCCTGCTTCTGCTGCCGGTCAATTTTCTGTTCCACGTAACGTTTGAAACCGGCGCTGCCGGGAATGAAAGTCAGGTACAGCAGTTCCAGTCCCAGCCAGAGAACCAGCGGAAGTATTGTTTCGCCGACCAGGCTGAAAGCGAGAAACCCGACAAAGAGAATGATGTTATACTGGTTGAACACCGCTTCGTTAAAATAGGAAATTTTCTTTTCGCTCATAAATGTAATGGGTTTAATGAGAGATGCATAATTTTTTATTCCGCGCCGGAACCGATTCTGGTTTTTGTTATTCATCAACGCAAATAAAACGGCAGGACCTATTTACGGCATCAGCAGTTGCATGCCGATTGACATCAAATGCGGATTCGCGAGGCGGTCCTTGTTCAGGTCGTAAATGGTCTTCCATGCTTCGTTATTGCCGAGCTGTTTCTGAGCGATTTTAGATAACGAATCGCCCGCCTTGACAACATACACCTTGCTTCCCTTCGGCAGTTCGGCGATCTGGACGGCTTCGGTGGTCAGGTGTTTTTTGACTAACTGCTCGTACTCGGCCGACTTGAGTATTTCTGAAATCGCTTTATTCACAGCCGACAGCAGTTCGTCGTTACGGGCTGGAATGCCGATCGCGTAGCGCGAAGCGTTCAGGTTGAGTTTAACAATGCGCAGTTTTGAAAAATTCTTGATCTCACGAACGGCGAACGGATAGTCGTAAATGATAGCGTCCACGTCGCCTTTTTCGAGATTAGCGAACCATCCGGTTTCGGTGTAGGTTTTGATTTCACCGGTTACATTTTCTTTTACCCAGTTTTTCGCCGCCGGATCGTCGTACACGCCGATGGTTTTCCCCGCCAGATGCTTCAGCTCGCGGATCGCGCTCCCCTGTTTGACGATCAGGCATAATCCGAACTCGAGATATCCGTCCGACCACTCCACTTTATCGATCTCTGGATCGGGCACATAGCCGCCCATGATCATATCGATATTGCCGTTCCGAAGAAGATCGGGCAGCTTGTCGTATTTATCCTCGATGACGTCCACGCGCGATATGCCGATTTTGCTGGCGACGAGATTCGCAAATTCCACGTCAAAACCCTGACGCTGTCCCCCGGACATGTAATTCATCGGCGGCGCATCGCTCTCCATGCCGACGCGGATGGCGTTGCCGCTGCGTATGCTTCCGAGCACATTCTCCCGGAACGCGGCTGCGGATTTTGTATCTTTGTTAACGGTGGTTTTCACGTCTTTATCGGTTCCGGGCTCTTTCGTTCCGCTGTCGGACAGCCCGTATTTATAAATGACAAATCCGATCAGCGCGATTCCGATCAGCGCGATCAGCATTTTTCCGCCTTTTTGAATCTGCAGTCCCATGATGATACCTCCGTTTTAAAAAGTATAAATTTATGGCATGAGCAGTTGTAAACCCACATAAATCAGGTGCGGGTTCGCTAGCCGGTTTTTATTCAGGTTCCATATTTTCAGCCAGTCGTCGGTGCTACCCAGTTCCTTTTGCGCGATTCTGGAAAGTGTATCGCCCGCCCTGACGGTGTAGGTTTTACTGCCTTTCGCGATCGGCTGTGTCTCAATTGACTTTGTAATCAGGTATTTCTGCACAAGCTGGCCGTACCGATCGGATTTCATAAGGTCGGTGATCGCTTTATTGACCATATTCAGCAGATCGTCGTTTTTTTCAACAATCCCTGCTGCGTATCGGGATGCGTTGAGATTGAGCTTGACGATTTTCAGTTTCGGAAAATCCCTGATCTCGGCGACGGCAAACGGGTAATCGTAAATGATCGCGTCCACTTCGCCTTTTTCAAGGTTGGCGAACCAGCCTGTACCGGTGTATTTTTTTACCGCTTTCGTGCCGGTAACATTTTCTTTCAGCCAGGTCTCCGCGGCCGGGTCGTCGTAAATGCCGACGGTCTTGCCGCCGAGCTGTTTGATGTCGTTAATGGCGCTGCTGCGCTTGACGATGAGGCATAACCCGAAATCAAGGTATCCGTCGGACCATTCGACGTTTTCGATATCCGGATCGGGAACGTATCCTCCCATCATCAGGTCAATCTCGCCGCGCCGCAATTTATCGGGAAGTTTGTCGTAATTGGCCTCCACAATATCCACACGGTTGACGCCGATGTAACGGCCTATTTCATTGGCGATGTCGAAATCAAATCCGGCCGGTTTGCCGCTTTCCGCAAAATTCATCGGCGGCGCTTCGCCTTCCATGCCGACGCGCATGACTCCGGTTTGCCTTATTTTATCAAGAACTTTCACAGGCAATTTCCCGGCCGGTTCTTTTTTCCCGGTTTCGCCGCTTCCGAACAAGCCGTCAAAATAACCCAGTTTGTATACGACAAACAAAATCAGCAGCAAGCCGATCAGTGCGACGAGTATTTTTCCGCCTTTTTGCAATTGAATGCCCATAATCATCTTCTCCTGATAAATTATCCTGTATGAATTTAATTGTTTGGTTTAGACAGGGTAACGGGATTCGGCGATACAAAAGGACTGATGGCGTCGAAAATTTTCTGCTCTTCCGCCTGCTTCATCTGCTGCCACTCCGTCAGACCGGATTTGGCCTGCTGAATCAGGCGCTTGTTTTTCTCGATCTGCTCATTTTTTGCTTTCACAAACTCCTCGATTTCCCGCTGGATCGCTTCGTTTTCCGTGATTTTCTTTTGCTCGTATTCGCCTATGGATTTCAGCTTGATGTTCTCATACGCGTCGAGAGCTTTGTCCCTGGCAACGGCGTCCTTAATGACGTCGTTGATGCTGACGTTAGTGATTTTAAGCGCCGCGGTAATCGCGCTTTTCTTAACCTCAGGCGACATGGCTTTCAGATCGTCGCTTTCGAGCAGTTCCATAATCTTATACACCGTATATCCGTGAGCGGGAATTTCGATTTCCGCCGCGGCGTAGATCTGCTCAAAATCGGAGGTCAGCACAAACCGGCCGGATTTCTCTGCGGCAACATGCGGCTCTTCGTTAATGCTAACCGACTGTTCCAGCGGCGCCGATTTGGATTTTGCCGGCACGGGCTCGTCCTTCATCTGGATTTTTTCTTCGCCGGAATTATCCGAAACCGTCACAAAATGTTCAAACCATTTTTTCTTTTTTTCAGCGGTCATGTCGCCTCCTTCAACGGTGCGTTGGCGGTAAATAAACAAAAAAGCGCATGTATTGAAAAATATAATTCTAAAAATTGTATCGTGCAAGTTTTAAATTCACGTTTAAATAAACCAACTGAAAACGTCCGAAAATGTATATTTTAATACAAGACACCACCCGGAATAAAACGTTTTATTTTTTTGACAATGACTCGTGAATTTATTATAATCGCAGAATTGATAATACATCCATCTTGAAGCGGCAGGAAAATTTTATGAATTTATTACGACTGGTTAAGACCGTAGCGTTTATATTGTTGGTTCTCAATATGCTTACAGCCCAAAGCGGCTCAGCTCAAACTGAACGTATTTTGGCTCCGGTCATTACTGGAGCGGTCTGCGTTCCCGACACCGTGCCAGCGGACGGCTTGACCGCCTTTAGGGTCAGGGTTCATGTCACCGATCCCGACAGTCACGCAAACCTGGCCGCCGTATTCGTTGACTTGTCCCCAATCGGCAGAAATTCCAGGCTCGCGATGTACGACGACGGCACAAACGGCGATCCGGTCGCCGGCGACAGCGTGTATACGTTAAGTAATATCACGGTTCCCTCCGGCTGGTTTACGGGCGATTTTCCCCTGACCATTACGGCCATTGATTTGCAGAATGATTCAACCCAGGCGTCGGCGTGGATCTATGTCGCCGAACCGAATACCTCGCCGGTGGTGGGAATCGTAACCGTAACGCCGTCCGTCGTCCAGGCAAACGGGACCATGGAATTTTCGGTAACCGCCGAAGTGATTGACGATAATATCGCTGCCGTTACGGTCAATTTATACTCTGTCGGCGGCGACTCGCTGACGGTCATGACTGATTTCGGCGGCGGGTTATATGTGGCTGATGATCTGACTATACCTGTTGGTACGACGCCCGGAGGCTATACCCTAATCGTACGCGCTATCGATCTTCAGGGTCTGACCGCAACGGGCGGCGGCGATATTACCGTGGTTGCTCCATACACAGCCCCGGTTGTCAGCCGGGTCAGGTGCTTTCCGCCGGTCATTCCCGCGGACGGCGTCACCGAATTTGTCATCACCGCGAAAATTACTGACATCAACGGCCAATCGGACTTATCTTCGGTAACGCTTGATTTAACGTCCATCGGCGGTTCCTCATCAATAACCATGTACGATGACGGAACCGCTGGCGATACGACGGCGTTCGATAGCGTGTTTACCATCGGCGGACTTACCGCGCCCTACAGCGTATTGCCCGGCAATTATACGTTTTATATCACCGCGACTGACGTACAGAACCTCTCGAACAGCGGCGATATCACCATCGAAGTCACACTGGGAAATGTGGCGCCTCAGGTGAGCGGCGTGACATTTACCCCGTCGTCCGTTAGAGCCGACGGAGCTTCCATATTCCGCGTCAATGCCAACGTGGACGACATGAACGGTCTGCCAAACATTCAGCAGGTTTATATCGATCTGACGTCCATCGGAAGCAACGACCAGGTTCTTATGTTTGACGACGGCACGCACGGCGACCTGATTTTAGGGGACGGCGTCTTTACACGCGACTCGCTGACCGTTTCGTTCGGTGCTGCGGCCGGCATGCATCTGCTGACGGTTTACGCGGATGATTCCGGAGGTTTATCAGGAAGTAACTCCGAATTCCTCGAAGTCCTCGATCCGCTCGGCATTCCCGGACAAGATAAAAAACCGTTTGTTTACGCGCTGCATCCGAATTTCCCAAACCCGTTCAATCCCTCAACCACGATATCATTTGATCTTCCATACCCATCCCATGTTATCGTAAAAATTTATAATATCCTGGGACAGGAAGTCGTCACCCTGACGGACAAAAACCTTCCGGCCGGGCGTTATCATATTCGATGGGACGGAAAAGACCGCAGCGGGGCGTCCGTCGCTTCGGGAGTCTATTTAATCCGTATGAAGGCCATCAGCGGGTCTTCCAATAAACAGACATTCCGGCAAACGAGAAAAATGACGCTGATTAAATAAGAAGGAATCCAAATATTGAAAACGCGCAGGTATCATATCAATTTCAGACTGCACAAGATCAGAGAGAAATGACTCGTATCCTGGTGATGATGATTGAAAAACGATTAAAATAAAAACGGAGAAATCGAAATATTTTCAGACGCATGGACATTACATGCAATCAAATCCCGATCTTCTCTTTTCAAACAATCCCGCCAGGTAAATAATCTTATAGTTCAAATCAGGCAGAGAAACCTCTTTGCAGGCGTCCCAT
>JBBIRG010000089.1:0-8040 GCA_037441945.1 Bacteroidota bacterium
GGCTACACACCCGACCGGATTATTACGCACGACGTCGGCACGAAGCGGGGCAGGGATTTTTCTTACGACAATGAGCGGTTTATGAAATCCATGATTCAGGAAGGCGCGGATGTGCTTGTCATCAAACTGAGATCGAAATAAGCCTATTTATACTTTTCACTCTGACCTTCCAAGACCTGGAGTGAAGCAGAAGGTCGTTGCTTTAAGCGGAATAGACATTAATGCCCGATCGATCTTTTCCTCGTAGTCCGGAAAATCGGAAGGAAAAGGGATTGGTAAATTGTTTGAGCTGTGATCAGGGTTTCACCGGATCAGCATCATTTTTTTTGTGTCGCTTTTACCGTTGGCTTCCAGCCGGTAGAAATAAACGCCGCTGGAAACACCCTGCGAACGCGAATTTCGTCCATTCCACGCAACATGATAATTGCCGGGCTCATAATATTTGTTTGTAAGCAATTGAACGACCTTTTGCCCAAGAACGTTGTATATCGTTAAAGATACCGATGTGGATTTATTAATAGTAAACCGTATATCGGTAGTTGGATTAAAAGGATTCGTGTAGTTATTCCGCAAATGGAAGGTCTGTATCTTATCATATCCAGCTGTGTTTTCTTTCGGATAACCGGTAATCCGTATATTGTCCAAATACCATCCGTCATCAACAATCCAACCGTCGGTTTGGAGTTGAAGTCGTATGAATACAGAATCCGCCCCGCGATAGGGATCTAAAGAAATTCGCTCAGGAATCCAATGATTTTTTGTTCCATAGTATCCAAATAAGTTTGTATTTGATTGGCAAGGCGCCTCGCCGGAACTGAATTTAGATGAGCCTGGCTTCAGATTAATCCATTGCCGACCATGATCGGTTGAAATTGAAACGGTTGCGAAATCAAAATCAGGCTCAATAAACCATTTAGTGTAATATTCAAGCCATGCTCCGTTTATATTGACTAATGAGAATGGATTTTTATTTATAAGAGTATAAGTTTTATTGTTTTGATAAGGACCCGCCGGCGATTCCGTAAGCGCATATCGACCGCTATACGAATCTGTAGTTAATCCCCAACCGTCAGTAGTCTGCCATTGATTCAGGTTTTCCAAAGAATCGGAAAATAGCGTAACGGGACTGCCGATATAAAATCCGATTGTACGGTGTATTGATTCTCCGCTGAAGGTCATTTGCAATTGGAATTCCACGTGATGGTAGAGCGGGGTTGTCTGTTTGACTGAAAATAAAAAAGGCAGATGACTTATATTTCTTGTATTTAATGCGGGTAAAGTGTCAATTATTGATGAAGCCCGGATTATATTAATGAAGGTATCGGATGTTGATACTGTAAGTTGCAGGTTTCCATCTCCGGCGGATAGACCTTTATTCCGAATTTTCAGAAACATTTTTCCTGTCTCGCCGGGATTGACAAATGATTGGTGATTACCGTTTTGAATTTCAATGGAATCGACTACCGGATAGCAACCTCCGGACCAAACAGCGCGTAGGTTTAACGGTATCAAATTATTCGCCAGCTCCGGTATCTTGCCTATAGCGGGCCACTTTCCGCATGTTTGGACGATTGTCATGGATTTAGTTCCCTTTTCACCATGCATCCAGTCTTCAATTGTTCCGCTGGGTTTGGACTCTATATAACTATTATCAATTTCAAAATTAAATCCATAAGTTGTCCCATGACGATAACGATTAAATTCAATAATATTTTCTGAAAGATTTTTATATAGTGATGAATCTGTTGTTAGAGTGTTGGGGAGGTAATTCCAAGGATAAATAATATAACCGTTTAGTAATGGATTATGATCGACAACATGATAGTTCAGATTCAATGTAAACCATTTATTTTGCAGAAAATCCCGTATGCCGATTACTTCGTGCGCCCAAAACGCCTGTAAACTTCTAAAATAAGGGGTATTCCTCATTTTTCTTGGATCTGGATCTTCGCCAATATATCCGACACTGAAATTTTTATTGATATCGATTCCTAAAGCTAATAGTCCTCCCATTTCAGTAAGCGGTTGACGGTTTTTTCTCCAACGACCGTTTCCACCCGGCCAGTGGGTTTGATTATAAATATATCCATCGGGATTTAGAACCGGGATAAAATATATCTCACGTGTATTCATTAAAAACCGGATATCCGGATCAGAATTATAGTTTTCAAGTAAATACCACATGAAATACATCATTTGCATCATACTCATGGGTTCGTCTGAATGAATTAAACCAATGAATAGAATTTTCGGTTCATTTTCCAAAATATCCGGATTATCGGAAATTTTTACCGAGAAAACCGGGTTTGGGTTAGTTGACAAAGGAAATGTATTTGCTATCCAAATTTTATTGGAAGTGAGATTTGGATATAAGAGTCTCATCGAATCCAGTTGTGCAATTACTTCCTGGTTAGTGAAGAATCCGCCCATACTGCCCAATCGGACATGAGTATGATCAGCGGTTTGCTTTTCCAAAACAGTTTGCGCGTGATGCTGCCGATGAGACAAACAAATCAAAATGAGTTGGATGATCGTCAAAATTATTATCTTGGATTTCATATACCGGTTTTCCATGTTTATTTGATTCTTCCGTCTTTATTCATTTTTACGATGAACACGTCGTCGAACATTGTTATATCATTTCTTTGTCCCCCGACGGAGATCAAATCGCCGTTTGGAAGTTCACTGGTTTTACTTCCAAAATCAACGCCATAACTTCCGTATTCGGTTGTCCAGATCAGGTTCCCGTCGGTTGATGTTTTAGCAATAAAAAATTGTGAGTTCAGCGTATCAGGCCTCGTTATAAAACCAGTAAGGATCAGCTCTCGGCCTGATGTTTGTTCGATATCGTAATAAGCGTCGCTAAAACTGTTGTATTTCAGATCTTTTCGCCAAAGCAGTTTTCCGGACACGTCTGTCTTAATCAGAACGGCCTTATTATGACCAAAAATGTTGTAAATATACGTACCTGCAAGATAAATGCCTTCCTGCTCAATAACCGTCATATCGTGAATGTCATATTGGGTTGTAAATCCGGAATCTGTCAAAAATATAAAAGATGTCCATTTCTCTTCGCCGTTCGGGTCTAATTCCGTGATAAAAGGGATGTGATTAATCTGAGTAATGCTTTTTGTATTGCCGGATATGAGAATGTTTCCATTATTCTTGACAGATAACGCCCTTGCGATATCAGATCCTTTCAATTTACCGAGAGTTTTTATCCAGATTATCTCGCCTTTTTCATCGCTATGCACGACCATCATGTCATCGCCTTTTGTGCCTGCAACCAAACAACCTCCATTTTTATCGGGAAAAACGGAATGAGCTTTATTTTGCTCGGGTCCGCCGATATGATCTGCCCAAATCATTTGTCCATAGGTATTCAACTTTAGAAGGAAAATATCTTCATGTCCTTCCATCTGGACATTACCGGTTATATAGAAATCGCCTTTGGAAGATTGCGATACGTCAACGCCCATATCGAAGTAAGATCCGCCGAATGTTTTTGTCCACATGGTATTTCCCGTACTGGAAATTTTCATTGCGAGTAAATCCGTTGATTTGAATACGCTGCTGGTATAACCGCAGATAACCGATTCGCCGTTTTTTCCGATTGCAATGGATAAAGCGACTTCGTTCCTGCCAAGATGAATGGATTTGGTAAAATAATCGTCGGCGTCGTGCGTTTCGCAACCGTTGAACGCAAAGAAAATTACTAAAAGAAATTGAATTTTTTTCATAATGATTTTCTAATCAAAATTGTGTTTAATGATATTATTCATTGACTAGACTCGGTAAATCAAGTTCCATGCTCAGTCCAAGCAGAAAGATTCTCGGAAAATAGCCCTGGGTGCGCCGTTCAAACGATTTGATTTTTTTGTTTTCCACTTTGCGGTGCCAGTAATACTGGCGGACATTCTGATGCCCGTAAGCGTTGATGACGCTTCCGTAAAGAACCCATGCCATATGACGGTCAACGATCCACTTTTTCTCGATTTTGACATCCATCGTATGGAAATCCGGCAAACGTGTTGTGTTCTTTTTGTCAAGGTCAAAATAGATGGTGCTTTTTGATAATGAACTGTCGCCGAGAATGCTGATCCGGCTTGGCGTATAAGGATCGCCCGTATGATAGCGCCAGATAGCGCTGAATGTGATGTTACGCCCTAATTGCGTTATGCTGTTGATATTAAAGAGATGAGTCCTGTCTAAGTCGCGCCGGGTTTTCTGTCCTGCGTAATTATCGATCCTATGGAACCCCAGGGAATAGGATGCGGTCAGCAGGCTGATGTGTCCGAATTTTTTCGACAGAAAAAAATCCGCTCCTGTGGAATATCCTTTTTGTGTGAAATAAGGGCGGTCTATGATTCCGATGCCGCTGATACGGTTGAAAAAATCATAATTGTAATCGTCGTTCAGCCGCCGGTAATCCTTGTAATACAATTCCATCGTCATTTCGGTTTCATTTGAATAGCGGTAGGTTGCGCTTCCGATATAATGGATGCATTTTTCGGGTTCTGATTCCAGCCGGTACTGGTTCTGGTAAACCCGCAGTTTCTGCATGTTGTCCGGTTGATAATACCATCCGTAGGCTGCCCGCAGGGTTATTTTTTCGGCGGGGTCAAAACGAAGCGACAGGCGGGGAGCTAACTGGGGACGGTTGGTGTAACTCTGGCCGGAGAAACGCAGTCCGAACTGCAGCTTCAGCGGATCGGCGATCGTCCATTGGTCCTGAAGGTAAGCGCCATAGCGGTAGCCCCGGAATTTCTGATCCAGGATCATGATATCGGTCGCAATCATCCAGTCTTTCGTTTCCATAGGATTGATTCGCGCTTCATGGTAATTGTAATCGCTGAAGAACTGGTGGAATTCAGCGCCGTATTCAATTGTGTGTTCGTCGTTGATATTGAAGTAATGATCCTGTTTGGCGGTAAGGATATTCGTTTTTCGCTTATCAATATTATCCGACGCGTAATTTGCGTCAAAAGAAAAAAGGGATGATTTGCCGAGCCGCTGGTATCCCGCTGTGGTCAGGTAATAATACCGGTCGCTGACAAGACGGCGCCAATTCAACCACAAGTAGTAGTTCGTTTTTTCGCTTTCAAAAAATTCCCTGCGAATGTAGGTTGAATCCTGCTTGTATTTGATGTTGTCCTTAACGAGCAGAAAATGGAACGCGAACCGGTTATAAGGGTTATGGCGGTAAGTGATCTTATTCCAGAGATCCCAGACCTCGGCGGGATAGTTCTGGTCGGACGTTTTTTCAATTAAATACAAATAGCTTCTGCGTCCTGTGGTAAAAAATTCAATGTTATTACTGATCCGCTGGTTCAGGTTCACCGACGCGCCCATAAAATCGATCGAAAACCGAAGTGAATCGTTTCTCAGGCGGTCGACGGTGTTAATGCGTAGTATGCCCGACATTTTATCGCTGTGTCGCGATGAAAAACCGCCGGTCAGCACGGTCATTTCTTCGACCAGGTCAGAACCGATGAGGCTAAACGGCCCGTCCATTTCATCCAAATGGAAGGGCTCGAAAATTTCAAGATTATCCAGAATGACGGCCGTTTCATCCGGATTTCCGCCTTTGATATGCGGCTTGGAACTCCATTCATTGTGAGATATCCCGGGCAGGATCTGAAGACTCCGGTAAATGTCCCTCGTGAACAGGTTTGCGGTATACAATATTTGACGTGGCGTTAGCTGGTACGATCCGGGATCATCGACGGAAACGCTGAAAGTTCCAGGCGTGATTTCAATCGGCTGGAACAGCAAGGGCTGTTCTTCTATTGAAAAGCTGAACGTTCGGTTATTCTTGATTTCGATAGTCCGCGCCAACCGTTTGTAGCCGATCAACGAGATAACCAGTGTATATGTTCCGGCTTTAACGTTGCTTATGACATAATAACCGTTGCTGTCCGTTACGTCGCCCTGGCGGGTTTCCTGTAGTGTGATATTGACTAACCGGAGCGGTTTTCCGTCGTGGCGGTCTGTAATTTTTCCTTCGAGCGTGTATCGCTGTAATTGCGCATGAACTGTATCCAAACGGACGATCATTCCTGCAGATAAGAGTATGAATAAGTAAAGGCGCATTTTGTTTGTTCCGTTTATTGATTATAATTTTTATAAATATGTACAGGTTCAATATTAATTTTTAACAGTTCTTTTTTTCCGCGAAGGTCTTGTAAATTTTTTAATCCTTCATTCCACAGCAGTTGATAATGCTGAATATCCTCTCGTTGCTGTTCTGCGACTTTCATAGTATAGCGAAGTTCGTCCATTTTTTTCTGGAGCTTATTTTGCTGGATCATCAGAACGCATTCGTTCCACGGGTAATCGTCCCGGTCGTCCAGCAGAAGCCGTGTGATGGATTTTTGCACGAGTTCGTCTACGTCGTCAAGAATATCGTTTACGGAAGCGGGAAGTCCTTGACGGAACCGGTCGGCGATGATTTCGACGACATACCGGATTCCGTCGACCTGAAAATCGGCGGGCGCGAGATAGGTAAACAGGTTTCCGGCGGTTCCGGGTTCTTCCAGCATTCGGCGAAGTAAATGACGCTCCGCCCGGAGTATCTGCTCCGGGACCTCCGGTTTTTTCTTCGGTGTTTTCTGCAGGTCGGGAACATCTTCCGTTTTTACGGTATTGCGGATTTGCGTTTTCCGACTGATTTTTTTGAATTCATCGCGGATCACCTTTTCGCTGAGGCCGAAATGGTGGATCATCTCCTGAAGGTACAGGTCCTGCCTTATGCGGTCGTTCATTCCGGCGATGACAGTCAGCAATTCGCGGGCGGCATGGGAACGATCATGAACCGTCTGGAATTCGTTCTGCCTAATGTAAGTCTGCACCCGGAATACGATGTAGTCGGCCGCTTTTTTCAGCAGTCCGTCGAACGCGTCAGCGCCGTACTTGCGGATATAGCCGTCGGGATCTTTCTGATCCGGGATGACGACAATTTTAACGTTCAGTCCGTTCTCCAGCAGCAGAGCGCCTCCGCGTTCCGCCGCCTTGATGCCGGCGTTATCGCTGTCGAAGATCAGCGTGATATTGGAGGTGTAGCGGCGGATAAGGTTGCACTGGTCGGCCGTGAACGCCGTTCCGCTGGATGCGCAGACGTTACGGAACCCGTACTGGAAAAGGCTGATGCAATCGGCATAGCCCTCCACGATCAGGATCATATCCTTTCGGATAATTTCTTCGCGCGCCTGGTAAAGCCCGTAAAGGACTTTGCTTTTGTGATAGATTAACGTTTCGGGCGAATTGAGGTATTTGGGCGATTCCGGTTCGTCGCGCATCTGCCGTCCGCCGAAAGCGATCACCCGGCCTGAAGGATTTACAATCGGGAATATCAGGCGGTGGCGGAAGCGGTCGTAAAAAGAACCGTCCCCGCGCGGCATAACCAGGCCGGCTTTTTGGAGCGATTCCATGTTCAGCGATTGCGCCTGTGCGAACTGCGTCAGCGCGTCCCAACGGTCTGGCGCGTAACCGATCTGAAAGGTTTCCGCCATCGCATCGCTGAAGCCCCTGTGTTTCAGGTATTCAGAAGCAATACGTCCATGCGGTTCAGTAATCTGATTACGGAAAAATTCGCCGATGATTTTATGGATATAAAAGAGTTCGTCATATTGCGTATTGGCGGCTCCGTCTTCCGGCGACTGAAAACGGGGCAGATCGATATGATATCTTTCCGCGATCATGCGGATCGCCTCGGGATAGCTGATTTTTTCATGCGCCTTGATGAATGAAAACACGTCTCCGCCTGTCTGGCAGCCGAAGCAATAAAAAATCTGCTTGTCGGGACTCACCGTAAACGAGGGCGTTTTTTCCTGATGGAACGGGCACAGTCCGACGTAATTTTTTCCCCGCAGTTTAAGGTTGACATACTGGCTGACGACGTCAACGATGTCGGCGGTCTGCTTGATCTGGTCAATTTTTTGCTGGGGAATTCGCATGCTAATAATTTTTTTGCCAGGTAAATAAATGGATTATATTTTCTCGATCCAAACAAGGATTTCCATCAGCGATCCGCCGATCAAA